>JAIOSI010000309.1 GCA_021107695.1 bacterium | reverse complement strand
GTAGCTCTTGCCGCCAGCGAGACTGCTCCAGAAGAGGTAATGCCCCTCTACCAGGCGTTCCGGATTTGCCGTGGGCAGGAAGCCATCCTGAGCCAGATAACGCTGTAGCTCCTCCCGTTCCTGTTGGGGGCAGTAAACCACGGTTGGCTCGGATTCGATGCAGCGCGACAGCTGCTCCAGATTACGTTTACCACGCTGGTCAATCAGCGTGATGCTGGTTCTGCTCTCCTGAGGCGGTGTTTCTTCGGGGGCAATATCGATCAGTCGCTGCTGAATTGTCCGCCGACCGCCATAGCTGTTTATCTCCAGATTATAGGCGACGTTGAGTCGCTGTCCCTTTTGAAGATCGGTTGCCAGGTCGGCACGGTTGAACGCCAGAGCCTCCAGCACAACACCGTTCTGCTTAAGGAAGAGCTTGAGGTGATTCTTTCCCACCACCAGGGGGGTATCGGCAATGGTTACGCCGAGTCCGGCAAAGATCGGCTCCGGGTTACCCGCGCCATAAGGCTCCACCCGTCCCAGCTCTGCTATCAGGGTGTCGTCAATTTCATCGTAGGGAATAATGGCATCAATTTCGAGGGCTGGTTGCTCTCTGGTCTCAAACTCACGGGCTACATGGTTTAGCCGTTGGCGCAGCGGGGTGAGCTTATCAAAGCTGATTCGCACCCCGGCGGCGTGGCGATGACCACCGTACTCGTTCATCAGCTCGGCTGCCTGGTCGAGGAGGCCGATGACATCAAAGTCTCCGTACCCCCGGGCGGAGCCGCGTCCGTTCTTGCCAAAGACGATCGCCGGGCGTGAGAAACGATTCGACAACCGGGAGGCGACAATCCCAACCACGCCGGGATGCCACTCGTCTTTGCCCACGACGATGATTGGGCAGTCGTCGAGAGCAAGATCGTCCTCCGCCATGCTCATGGCTTCACGGGTTGTCTGCGATTCGATCCTGCGCCGATGACGATTAAGCCCTTCAATCGTTTTTGCCAGGGTATGCGCCCGGTCCGGATCATCGCAGAGCAGCAGCTCCACGGCGATTTCCGCTGTATCAACCCGACCAGCGGCGTTCAGACGCGGTGCCAGAACGTAACTGAGCTGGCGAGCGAAGATTCGTTTTCCACCGAGGTAGGCGGTGTTTATCAGCGCGGACAGCCCCAGACGAGGCTCACTGTTCATTCGCTCCAGACCCCGGATGACAAACTGGCGATTCTCATCGCTCAGCGGAGCCACATCGGCAACCGTCCCCAGAGCGACGAGGTCAAGATACTCCTGAGGATCCGGCGCGTTGGGGAGGGTCTTTGCCAGCGCGCTGATGAGTTTATAGGCTGTTCCTACCCCCACCAGACCGTGGAAACGATAACCGGAGCCGGGAAGCTGGCAGTTGATGATTGCCAGAGCATGGGGAATTTCTTTCTCCGGCAGATGGTGATCTGTTATCAGCAGATCAATCCCCAGCTTACTGGCTCGTCCAGCGGCGGCGTTGGCGGTAACTCCGCAGTCGTTGGTGATTATCAGATCGACACCAGCCGCTTTCGCGTCATCAACCACCGCTGGTGAAAGATCGTAACCCTCGGTCAGGCGGTTCGGCACCCGATAGGAGACATCGGCTCCCAGCCGCTTTAGAAAGTCGGTCAGGACAACGGTTCCGGTGATACCGTCAACGTCGTAGTCGCCGTAAACCAGTATCTTCTCGTGCTTTTCCAGAGCCTGAGCGACGCGCTCCACAGCAACGGACATCTGAGTGAACTCAAAGGGGTCGCGCTCAATCCCGCCGCTGAGGAACCGAAACGCCTCCGTGGGCGAATGTAACCCCCGACGCAACAGAACCTGAGCGGTGGTTGACTGCACCCGTAAGGCGCGACAAAGCCGCCGTGCCTCCAGCAGGTCAGGCTGGGGCAGGATCCACTCGTAACGGTCTGTTTTGAGGTTTTTCATCAGTAGATGCTTCTTGTCTTTATCCTAGCAGATCCCGATGGTCAACGGGTTTGCGGTACGGCGGCACGTGTTGTTTGATAATCTCCAGCACCTCTTTACGGTTTTCGCGACCGAACCAGACCGACATTCCCCGCCAGGCATCCAGGCGGCTGGGGCGGTTCATCGTCGAGAGCATCACGCCGAACTTGTCGGCGTAGTAGCACTTGAAGTCGCTCCAGGAGCGAGCTCGGCGGAAGAAGAGTCTCCGCCAGATGATTTTATCCTCGGTAATTTCATAACCAGTGGGCAGGAAGAAGCCGTTTAGGATCAGGAAGATCGCCACTCCGCCAACCGCTCCGATTACCGCTCCGCCACCGTAGTAGGTCAAAAAGACGATGGTAAGGGCGATAACGACCACCGCTGCCAGCGCGCGCCAGGGGTAGATTGCCGGAGGATAGACCCACCAGATCAGTTCCTGCAATTCCTCTTTGACCTCGTCAGTCATTAAGACTCCAGAGCTTTCTTCTGTAGCTCGACGAGGGTTTTGATGCCCCCGGTTGCCAGGTCTAGCAGACGATCCAGAGCTGCCCGATCGTAAGGTTCGCCCTCGGCGGTTGCCTGAACCTCAATCAACCTGCCGTTGCCGGTCATCACGATGTTAGCGTCCACATCGGCGGCTACGTCCTCACGATAGCAGAGGTCGAGAAGCTCGCTGCCGTGGACGATTCCCACGCTGATAGCAGCCACGGAGTCCGACAGCGGCAAGGCTCCGGTCTCTTTACCGCCACCGAGCCAGCTCAGGGCTTCGTGAAGAGCGACGTAAGCTCCGGTGATGGCAGCGGTACGGGTTCCGCCGTCGGCGGTAAGGACATCGCAGTCGATGGTGATCGTTCGCTCGCCTATCTTATCGAGTTTAACCACAGCGCGGAGGCTGCGCCCGATCAGGCGGGCGATCTCCAGAGCGCGGGCGTTGACATAGCCCTGTCGTCCGTCGCGGCGGGTGCGCTGACCAGTAGCACGGGGCAGCATGGCGTACTCGGCGGTGATCCAGCCCTTGCCGGTGCCACGGAGCCAGCCGGGAACGCCCTCGCCCACGGTGGCGGTGCAGACGACACGGGTCTTGCCGAACTCGACCAGCACGGAGCCTTCGGCGTGTTCGATGTAGTTGCGAGTGAACTTCACCTCGCGAAGTTCGTCGGGTTGGCGGTTATCAAAACGCAGAGCCACGGTACTCCTTTGTGTTCCCTCCCAGACTTTGAAGAGAGGGCTAGAGTAGGGAGTGCTGTTATCCCCTCGCCCCTTTGGGGAGAGGGTTAGGGTGAGGGGCTTTTAGAAAAAATTGTAGGGTTACTCAACTACCGGACACCATGATGCAGACCAATCGTCATACTCGCTGAAGGTCAACTGAGTTTGACTACTACCGTCGGCATTTATAACGAAGATATCCCAGTCTCCGTCACGTTCGGAATTAAAGAGAATCCGGCTACTATCCGAACTCCATGCGGCGTTTTCACCGCCCTCAGTTGTTAACTGAGTCTGATTGCCGCCATCGATATCCATAACGAAGATATTCCCATCTCCATTGCGATAAGAGTGAAAAGCGATGCTACTACCGTCCGGACTCCAGGCAGGAAAGGCATCTGCACTCCCATTGAAGGTCAGTTGTACCTGGTTGCTCCCGTCAACATCCATTACAAAGATTTCCCAATCCCCGTCGCGATCGGAATCAAAGGCAATATGATTGCCATCGGGACTCCAGGTGGGATCTTCGCCGCCGTCAGTTGTTAGCTGAGTCTGGTTGCTTCCATCAGCATCCATCACTAAGATTTCCCCGTTTCCGTAACGATAAGAATAAAAGACAATACGAGAACCGTCAGGACTCCAGGCAGGATAAGCATCAAGAGTGATATTGTTAGTTAGTGAGGTTTGGTTGCTTCCATCAGCATCCATCACTAAGATTTCCCCATCCCGGTTCCAATTACGATTGGACACAAAGACAATGTGCTGACCGTCAGGACTCCAGACAGGAGTTCCATCTATATCGTCGTTAAAGGTCAACTGAGTTACGTTACTACCGTCTGCATCCATCACGAATATCTCATAATCCCCATCGAGGTTGGAGGAAAATGCAATACGACCTTCAGCAGAATGACCAGCAAAGACAAACAGGCTTATAAATAGCACGGTGGTTAAGGTTTTCATAACTTCCCCTTTGGGGAGAGGGCTAGGGTGAGGGGCTTTTAGAAAGAGAGAACGGTTACTTCACCGACCCCCAGTCGGGACTAAGTTCATAGCTAACATCGTAATTTACGAGGCTCGCGTACTCGGCGGTGCCCCTAAGTCCCTCCAAGAGACCCGCAATCTGCCCGGACTGGAGGTAGGCGTAGTACTGGGGAGCCATAATGGCGGTGACACCTAACAGGATCGGGATACCGTAGGGATCGCCCGCGTAGGAAATCCAGAAATCCGGCATCGAAGTACCAGTCCCAACGATCATCGCCGCCATGTCGTTGTAGTTGTGCACCGTTGCCATCATCGGTATCTCATCCAGGGGTGTGCCGTAATAGTCCACTGGGAAGGTGTTACGTATCTCCTCGCCAAGACTAAGAATCACAGCCGCCATCCCAGGTCTGAAACCGAGGAAAACCCAGTCCTCGTTCATCACAATCCTCCGTTCCGCCCCCGTTCTCTCGTACTCTTGGTTTAGCTCCTCGGCCACATCGAGCATGATTCGCTCGGCGATGTCAGAGCCGTTAATCAGAAGCGTCATGGCAATAACCTTCAGCCCGTGGTCCAGGGCGTGATAAACCACGGTTTTGAGCATCATCCACAACTCGGGGAGGGTACTCGGGTCCATGTCGAAGGAAATTATAACCGACGATCCCGCAGGGGTATCCTCCACCACGTCGAAAAAGTTCTGCACCGGGGTGGTGATTTTGGAGAGTTTGGCGGGGTTATTGATCAACTGCATCTGGTTGTCTCCGTTGGCATCCATCACGAAGATATCCGAGTCCCAGGCGCGGTCGGAGGCAAAGATGATGCGGCTGCCGTCTGGACTCCAAGAGGACTCGTAGTCTTCGCAGTCGTTGTTGGTCAACTGAGTTTGGTTGCTTCCGTCGGCATCCATCACAAAGATTTCCGCGTCCCCGTCACGGAGGGAGAAGAAGGTAATAAGGCTACCGTCCGGACTCCAAGTGGGAGCGTAGTCTTCGCAGTCGTTGTTGGTCAACTGTATTTGGTTGCCTCCGTCGGCATCCATTACGAAAATCTCACGATCTCCGTCACGGTTGGAATAGAAGGTGATGCGGTAGGTGTCGGAACTCCACGCGGGAGAAGAATCAATGCTGGAATTGAAGGTCAACTGTGTCTGGTTACTCCCGTCGGCATCCATCACGAATATTTCATAATCCCCGTCGCAGTCAGAGTGGAAGACGATGCGGCTGCCATCAGGACTCCAGTTGGGAGACCAATCAGTACTTCCGTTAAAAGTCAACTGTACTTGGTTGCCTCCGTCGGCATCCATCACGAAGATTTCTGCGTCCCCGTCGCGGTCGGAAAAGAAGGCGATGTGGCTACCGTCCGGACTCCAAGCTGGATGCCAGTCTAAGCTTTCGTTGTCGGTCAACTGAGTTACGTTACTACCGTCTGCATCCATCACGAATATCTCATCATCCCCATCGAGGTTAGAGGAAAAGGCAATACGGCCTTCTGAAACATCAGCCTCAGCGGAATAACCTGCAAGCGCAAACAGACAAACCAGTAACACAGTAGTTGAGGTACGCATGGGTTTCCTTTCAGTAGCGATGCGGTTGGGGATGGAACAAGCTTATTACTGAATCTGCTGCCAGGCGACTATTCTCGCTCCGGTGAGCGGAAGAGGCAGGACTGCCGTCTCCAGCCGTCGGTCGTAGGTCAGATTGATGGTCGGTGGCGTGTACGCCTCGCTACGCAG
>JAIOSI010000201.1 GCA_021107695.1 bacterium | reverse complement strand
GGCGAGACCCTTCGCCGGAAGCTGGGCAAGGGGCTGACCAACGCGGCTCTGTTGAAGGCAGTCGAGGCCGTGGCCGCCAGCGAGGCGCGAGTCCTTAAACTGTACTTCATGTACGGCCTGCCCGGAGAAACCGACGAAGACCTCGCTGAAATCGGACGGCTGACCGGGGAGCTGCGGAGGGTTCTCGAAGGCTCGCCAGCTCATCTGAAAATTTCCGCCTCGCCCTTCGTCCCCAAGCCGATGACCCCGCTGGTGGATCATCCCCTGCTGAGTGAAGGCGAACTACGCCGGAAACGCGCCCTGCTAGTCGACATCCTGCGAAAAGCGAAAATTGCTCAGCTCACCGGAGAATCGCCCCGACAGGCACTCTGGCAGTCAATTCTGGCACGGGGCGACGAGACCCTGCTCCGCCGCCTGCTGGCGGGAGAATCGAAGAGTGGTTTGATCAAAGAAGAGCCGCGCCTGTAGTTGCCAGGAAACAACATTCGCCTGTTTCGCAACGGTCTCCACCTGTGCTAAAATAAAGTGTTCGTTAACGGAATCCTGTCGATGAGAAGGTTATGAAAAAATCCCCCCTCCCTGTCGCAGCGTTAACGCTGGCTCTGGCAAGCCTACTGGCGGCGGCGAACTACCTGCTGGCGGTCTTCTTTGTCATGCATCTGGAACCCTGGCTCTGGTCAACCCTTGCCGGAGTGCTGACCCTTGCCGCCCTGGTTCACCTCTTTATCAAAGCAAAGCGTGATGAAGACGGTAAGGTATTCGGGCGGGCGTTGGGTGGTCTGCTCAACCTTGGAGAGACCCGCTCCGCGCTGACTCCCGCCGCCTGGGTTCTCTGGGGCGGGACAATCCTGATCAGCTTCCGTGAGCAGCTGCCGTACATCATCTGGCCAATCGCCACTCTGTTGTTGGGGGGTATCGCCCTGGTCTTCGCCCTGAAGCAGAAGAAGGGTCGCAGCGTTTCGATCATCGCCCTGGCTCTGGGACTGTTGATATTCGTCGGGCATCTGCTGATCGGCTACATCGCCGCAGAGGTCAACGAGGCCTCGGAGCAGCAGCTTCGGAACGAGATTGACGCGATGATCGACGCGGAGATGGAGGATTTGTAACACCGTTTGTATTTATCAGAGATATGGCGTATCCCATCCCTGCGATCTCCTGCCTCTGCTTACAAACGCCCCCCCTAAGGGGAGAGGGGGAAAAGAGTAGCGACCAGCGGAAGCGGTGAAACGCGGGTGGAACCATTAGCCAGACAAACCCGTTAGCCGCGAGTCTGTGTCCAGCTTCAAGCTGGTGATGCAACGCACTGCGTTGCAAAATTGACACAACTCTATCTTTTAGAGTAAACTATGCAGGTTGGTGGTGTAGTGGTCTCTTTGTAGCGATTCATTAATCTGAAACTGGCAGGCAGGGTGGAGAAGCTAGCGATTTTCATCGCCAAGGGCGGAACCGGCAAGACGACAACAGCGGTTAGTCTGGCGGCGGGGCTTTCTGCCGACGGGCAGCGGGTTGTGCTGGTCGATACCGACCCTCAAGGCGGGATTTCGTCTTACTTTTCTATCGAGTCCACCGGAGGATTGACCGAGCTGCTGGACGGTAAAGAAGCGCGCCTGGTGCGGGTTCGTCCCAACCTGGTGGTGATTCCCTCCGGCGACGGCAGCCTTGGTGAGCAGAGCCTGCGCCTGAGCGGTCCGATTGAGCAGACCGACCTTTTCCAGCGACTCTTTGCGGAGCTTCACGATACCGACTTTGTCATCTTCGACTGCTCGCCCCTGCTCAACGCCATCACCCAGGGCGTGCTTGCCTACGCCGACCATGTATTGATTCCGGTCTCGATGGATTACCTCTCCGCCGTTACGGCGGTGAACACGGTTAACGCCATCAACAGCCTGTCTGCGGCGGAACGCCCGAAGATTCTGGGGATTCTGCCGACCTTCTACGACCGACGGACGAGGATCTCCCGGGTAATCCTGCGGATGCTCCGGGATCACTTCGGCGACCTGGTGATGGAGACGATCATCCGCACCAACACCCAGATCAACGAGGCCCCCAGCTTTAAGAAAACCATCTTTGAGTTTGCGAAGTTCTCCTACGGCTCGGCGGACTATAGCAGTCTTTTGGACGAAGTAGAGCTACGTTTGAAGAGAGGCTAGGTATTCGTACCAACAAATCAAAACATGACACCCACACTCCCCTTCTGGGAGCATGAGTTAAACTATCTACAGACTCAGGAACTTGTTATAACCGTGCCAAAAACCGTTCACATCGGCGTAAGCTCCCTTGAGATAGATAATCAGGGCGAGTATCTGACCTTCTCCTCCCGGCTGCTGCTCGGAGAGAAGGTTCTGCACGGCGGAATCGGCTATATCGTCTTCGATGAAGAGTCAGTGGAGCTGCTGCGGCGTCTGGGCGAGGTCTTTGTGGAACAGGGCATTGGCGAGAACATCATTACCCAAGACGGTCGGATAGACAACGATGCCGTCCGCCAGACGCTGGAACAACTGGAAAAAGAGTAGTGCTGGTCGGTTCAGTGAAGATCGGATACTCCTGAAAAATTTCACAAATTGAGACCTTTGCACAACTCAATGTTCTTGACTGTTCGGGAGGCTGCCGCAAGCTGCCAGCATTTCTATAACTATGACAGATGCCTGGCGTTATAGGACTGCGGAGATTGTCAGTCATGCCAGCGTGCGCGACAAAGATGCTTATGCAAAGGTCTCAAATTATTACTCTGGACTTTTGAGGACGATACCGTTAGTGTTGTGGGTTGGGGGTTTCGTCGAAAGCGGTAAACTCCTGATTAGTATTCCAGATTCAGAAAGCCATTTATCCAGATTAGATGTATTTTCTTATGGGGCGGTTCAGTCAGGCTATTAGGGAGGCTTGATGGCTAAAGAAAAAGCAAAGCAGGGTGGTTTTGGCGAGATGATCATGCTCAAGCAGCGGATGCACTGGAGTGAGCGTCCATTTGGAATGGTATTTTCCATAGTGATGATTGTCCTTTTTATCGCCGGGAGTTTCTTTAGCCAGTACCTGGTTACCTTCCTCGAAGGCAAAGGCGTTTATCTCGACCTCCAGTTCTGGATGGTCTGGATTATGGTCGTTCCCTTCCTGATCAACATCCTCTTTATCCGGCTCTCGCAACCCAACTACGCCGTTACCGACAATCGAGTGGTGCGGACAAAGCCGTTCTCTAAAGATATTGACCACGCCGTTCCTCTCAGAGACATTGATCACGCAGAGATCATCAACATGCGCGCCGGGGCGGGGACGGTTAACATCTATACCGATGTGAAGAGCGGCAGTCGCCTGATGATCACCAAGACCGATGAGTTCGGTGTCTCCTCTTTCTTCCATGTCGCCAAGCCAGATCTCTTCGTCAACACGATCAACTCCGCCCGCCGCGCTGTTCAGTAGCGAGAAGCCTCACCTACCGCTCTGGCGCGTGCTTCTGGGTGGTACCTGCCGCCAAACTGTAGAACGGTAAGTAGCCACTACAGCTGCCAGCTGTTTTTCAGAGCAACGATGATTTCAGCCAAACCGGGCGTATAAGTTAACGATTAGCTACACAAAAAACTCCTGGATGTGCATATGACCGATTCCAACTCCATCGCCTGTCCGGAATGTGGGCGTTCGATCTCCGCAAGCTCAAAAAGTTGCAAATACTGCGGTGAGCCGCTGGTTGCTAGTACGCCGAGCGATGCTACGATGTCGGAGAGTCTGGCCTGCCCTGAGTGTGGACAGACTATTAAAAGCGGTCTTACCAGCTGTCCTCACTGTGGTTACGAGCGCAAGCCAAAACGGGAGGAGACCGCCGTCCTAGAGACACCGCCGCCGAAGAAGGTTCCCGCCAGCAAGGTCATTGTTCCCGGAGCAAAGAAGAGTAAGAGCAAGCCAAAGCCTGCTCCCCGACCAGCCGCTGCGCCAAAAGCTAAACCCGCTCCGAAGCCAAAGGCTGCCCCACCGACCACAGCAAAACCAAGCGAGTCGGAACCACCGACAAAACCGAAACGGGAGCCAGCCACCACCCTTGACCTGAACGAGGAGAGTCCGCCATCACCACCCCAGCAGGTATCGCGTTCCTCGACAAAGCAGGTATCAAAGCAGAACGCGGAGCTTCCTCCGCCACCAGATCTGGACGCGGACTTTCTGCCAGAACGACCGACCGGAGTACCAGAGAAGAAGGTTCACGTATTCCTGCGCGGGCTGCAGTTCCCGGTCAAGCCAATGGATTACCCAACGCTCATCCGTAACATTCGCGAGCGAAAGATCAGTCCGGAAGACTACATCATGGACGATAAAAACGCCTGGCGCACCGTGGCTGACCTCTTTAACCTGCCGGAGCTGTAACAGCGAATTCCATAGCGAGTTTTTGGTCAATAACCGCCCCACGAGAAAAGCCTTGCACTCAGGCTATTCTCGTGGTACACTGGCATAATGAGTCTGGAGAGCTACTTCTTTTGCTTGCCTCACTCGCTATCTTGGAGCAGTTGGGGCGCTTTGGTTAGAGACATAACCACTGCGTTGCGATGCTCCAAACTTTGAGGTTCTAAACCTCAGGCAACATTATCTGCTATCCTGCTAGTCATTCCTGTCCATAAACTTGGACAATCTCACAAGGAGATGCTATATGCGTAAGTCTCTGCTCGTTCTGGTGGTGCTCATGCTCGCCACCGTGGCTACCGCCGATGTCGAAGTTCTCAACACCGGCTGGGGTGATCTGAGTATCACCTCTTGCGTTCAGTTCCGTTTCACCGAGGTCTTCCCCGATGATCGCGACGACGACACCGATGATATCGCCACTGGCGATTTCGACTTCCGTCGTGTCTTCTTCGATCTGAAGGGCAGCATCACCGAATATTGGGACTTCCTGGTCCGCGTTGACGTGCTTAACGACAACGATCTGCCGAAGTTCTATGCTACCTTCAAGCCCGTTGACATGTTCAGTCTCCACTTTGGTCGCCTGCAGACCCCCTTCTCCTTCGAGACTCAGGTCAGTGGTACCGCGCTTGAGTTCGTAGAGACCAGCCTCATGTCTGGTATCAACCCGGGTGCCAAAGACGGTTTGATGGCAGAACTGACTCTTCCTGGTAACCAGGCTGGCACCTTCTACCTGAACCTGAAACTGGGACTCTTCGACAACGACCGTGGTACCGGCTTTGGCTACCAGGGTGGTCTTAATGAAGAGAGCATCATCGACTACGCCGCTTCTGTGGCTTCCATGCCGATTCCTGGTCTGATCTTCGGTGGTTACTTCTACATGGGTAACGACTACCAGTACGACAGTGGCACCGAGCAGGACTTCTTCAACACGATGGCGTACGGTGGCGGAGCCTTCTACAACCCCAGCTTTGGCGAGATCGACCTCAAGGTCGGCGGCGAATATGCTATGGGTACCCACGGCTTTGCTGAGATGGAAAACATCGACGGTGTTGACGATGTCTCCTGGAATGGCTACTACGGTATGCTGATGGTTGGCTTCAACATCGGTTCCGATTTCCTGGATCGTATCGAAATCGGTGGAGCTTACGAGGGTCTGGATCTAGATGCCGACACCGACGACAATGGTCAGGCTGCGGTTACCATTGGCACGAACCTCTACTTCTCCGAGGCTCACCACGCCAAGCTCCAGCTCGACTATCAGATGGGCATGCCAGAGCACGAAGACACCCCGAAGAACGATGTCTTCATCGCTCAGCTCCAGCTCATGTTCTAAGACCTGTTACAACGCAATACAAAGCCGCCCTTCGGGGCGGTTTTTTGTTGGGGGCTTCATCGATTCATAATCCGCTGAGCTATGAGGGTGGGTAGGGGATCTGACCTTACCAATCTCCCTCCCCTCTGGGGAGGGGACTCGTCCCACAGGTCGGGAAGGGGGGTTAACCCTCAACGACTCGAACATACACCCGGACCCTCAAAACCGAAAGATCAGCATGATACCCGTCGTCGTGGTGTCTCCCCGTTTCCAGGAAAACGAAGCAAAGCCCACGGTAAAAAGGGTGATGTCGCGGGAATCGGCAATCCGCAGCGGCGCGACCATGATGTCTCTGATAAAATTGTAGGTCGCCAGCTTGAATCCGGTCAGCCCAACCTCGATCGAGCCTTTTTCCTCGTAAACCGCCGAACTACCCGACCGGGAGAGCAGATTCTCCGTGAGGATACTCTCCCAACGAAGGATTGAAGACGCGGAAGAGCCTGTCTCTCCAACGGTTGAAGAAACGAACAGTCCGAACAACAGTGTGATAATAGCAAGGCGCATTGTTTTCACCACACACGATCTTCACCGGAAAGATACCACACCTGCTGCGGTAAAGAAAACCAGGGGCAACGCCGTCTCAAAACGATTGACTGGAAGGATTCTTTGTTGTACTCTCCTAGGGCTGTATTTGCGCCTTTCGCTACATCCTGTAAAATGGTCGTTCCTTTGGGGTTTGCTGCGAGACGCTGAACCAATCTGCTGGCGACCTCTTGATAACTCTGCAACAAATCGGGTAAGTAATGCCACTGGATAAAATCATCATTCGTGGTGCGCGTGAGCATAACCTGCGGTCGGTTGACCTGGTTTTGCCACGCGATAAACTGATTGTCTTTACCGGAGTCTCCGGCTCAGGAAAGAGTTCTCTCGCCTTCGACACTATCTACGCTGAGGGTCAGCGACGCTATGTGGAGAGCCTCTCCAGCTATGCCCGACAGTTCCTGGGGCAGATGGAAAAGCCGAAGGTTGACCACATCACCGGGCTTTCCCCAGCGATCAGTATTCAACAGAAAGCCGCCAGCCGCAACCCCCGCTCAACGGTGGGAACGGTAACCGAGATTCACGACTACCTTCGCGTTCTCTACGCCCGCATCGGTATTCCTCACTGCCCAAAGTGTGGTCGCCCCATCGGCAGCCAGACGGCGGAGCAGATTGTGGAAGAGGTCCTAAAACTTCCCGTGGGAAGCCGCTTTATCGTCCTGGCTCCGGTGGTTCGCAACCGCAAGGGCGGGTTCCGCTCGCTGTTTGATGACCTCCGCCAGCAGGGCTTTGTCCGGGCGATAGTTGATGGCGAAACCCGGGAACTGACCGAGCTAAAAACGCTCAAACGCAACAATCGCCATACGATTGAGGTGGTCGTTGACCGCCTGATGAATAAAGAGAGCATCCGCCCCCGGCTGACCGACTCTGTTGAAACCGCCCTGCGACTAAGCGAGGGATTGGTAACCATTCAGCTGGCAAAAACGAGCGGCAGCCTGATCTCCGCAGTGGTTTCCAAAGCCGTGGCAAGCATGGAGGAGAAAAGCTCCACTTCGGAAAAGGAAGTAGAAACCAGCGAACACGAGCTGAAGTTCGACGAAGACGGTCGGGCGCAGTTCTCCGAGCATAACGCCTGCGCCTTCTGCGGCACATCTTTTCCTGAGCTAACCCCGCAGATGTTCTCCTTCAACAGTCCTCAGGGGATGTGTCCTACCTGCGGTGGTCTGGGGAACATGCTTGAGGTTGACCTCGATCTCCTCGTCCCCGACCTGACGCTCTCGACTCGCGAGGG
>JAIOSI010000269.1 GCA_021107695.1 bacterium | reverse complement strand
CGTAGCCAAATCCGGTCATCAGGACGACGCGGGTATTGGGGCAGCTCTCGATAATCTCCGAATAGACCTCGTAGCCGGTCTTTCGAGGCATCATGATGTCGGAGATGACCACGTCGTACGGCTCGGCGGCGGTGGCTTTGCCAACCGCCTCTTCACCGTCGGCGGCGGTATCGACAATGAATCCCTCGGCGCGGAGGTATTCACTCAGCAGCTCGCGGATGCCCTCTTCATCGTCGGCAACGAGAATCCGACGGCGTTCCGGCAGGGGGCAGCACTCCCCGGCGGTGGCGGTGAAGTCCACCATCATAACCTCGCCGGAGACCTCGGTTACCCGATAGCCGCTGCCGTGGGCGAGCTTGTTGAAGTTGGAGACGATGCCGCTGATGCGCCGGGTCTCCTGGAGAGCCAGGTTGAGCTTGTCGCGGAGCAGCTCGGAATCGTTAACCCCCATGCTGACCGACTGCATGGCAATCGAAACGGCGGAGAGAATCGTCTCCAGGGGGTTGTTGATCTCATGTCCCACGCCCACCGCTGCCTCGGCAAGGGTTTTCTGCTTCTCGGCGGCGATCAGCTTGCGATTGATCTCCCGCTGCTCGCGGAGGTCTTTGCAAACCCCTTCTGTGCCGACGAGCTTACCATCAGGATCAACGAGAATATTCGCCGAAAGTGGGACTTTGTGGTGGCGGTGGTTTCGAAGCCGGAGATGAAACCATTCGTTCGCAGTGCCTGTTCGATGGCGTGAAAATCTTCCACATCGGTGTAGAGCTTGCTCGCCCTCTCACCGATGATCTCCCCGACGGTGTAGCCTAAAAGCTGTTCGGAGGCACGATTGAAGAGGAGAATCCGCCCTTTGGTGTCGGTGGCGATGATCATGTCGGCGGAGTTCTCAACCAGATTGGTCAGGTATCGCTTGGCGTGTTCCAGCTTACGATAGAGCCGGTCTCCGGCGATGATTGCTGCCGCCACACTGCCGAAAAGCTCCAGCAGCTTGAGCGAACGAACCGACGGACGACGACCGCTGACCGGGTCGTCCAGCGAAAGCGTGCCGACGAGGCGCTTCCGGGGTCCGTAGAGCGGCACGAAGAGCATATCCTGGGGATGCCAGTTGACGAACTCGTCGTCGGTGTGATGGCTGTTGATGCCGACCTTGCGGTCGAAGATTTTCTCGGTCTCTGTGTATGGAATGAAGTAGGAATGGCTGATTTGATAGCGTTTATCGAGAATCTTGCGCCGCTCCTTCGGAGTCAGCGGAGTGGCGTTTTTCAGCTCGGCTTCCTCGTCCGGAGACAACCCGGCGTGTCCATAGCCGAGGACGCTGAGGTCGTCGTCAAGGAGGGTGATGATGGCACGGTGGTAGGTCTTGATGTTGACAATCACGTTGCAAATCAGGTTGAGCTGTTCATCAATATTGTCAATCGCCTGAAGCTCCGCGCTCATCCGCAGAAGGGTCCTGAGCCGGGATGCCGAACGACGATAATGCCCAACCTGGCTGCGAAAGCGGCTGAACATCGTCAGGATATGCCTGCGCAGCGGGCGATCCTCCGCCAGCGCCTGTAGAATCTGTTCCCTGAGTTCTTCAAAACGCATTGTTAGTATCCTGGCAACTGGTCGCTGGCAACCTGGAGATGAAACATCGCCTCCCCAACCCGCAGGTTGGGAAAGCGTTTTACGAAGTACGAAAAAGCGTAACGTGGAGTGTACCACTGTTTAACCTGAGGGACAAGGGCAATGCCAATTGTAGGGGCAGATTCTCGTGGCTTGTGTAGGGGCGGACCTGTGTGTCCGCCCTTGTTGACTACACCGATAAGGCACAGCGCACCGCGTTGCGGTTGACGGAGAGGGCTTGGATGGGGTAGTCTTTAGCAAATTGCCTGACAAATAGAGTGAATGGGAGGACAGTTTGGCAAAAGATATGGACAAACGGGAAGAGCTAAAGCGGCTGACCACCAGCGTCTCCTGCGCTGGCTGAGCGGGTAAGCTGGGGGCGGCAGCCCTCCGGCAGGTGCTGGATGCCCTGCCACCGATTAGCGACGACCGCCTGCTTTCGCCGATTCATCACGCCGACGATGCCGGGGCGATGCGCCTGGGCGACGGTCGGGTGCTGCTTGCCACCACCGACTTCTTCACTCCAGTGGTGGACGATCCCCGCGACTACGGACGAATCGCCGCGGCTAACTCGCTCTCCGACATCTACGCCATGGGGGCAGAGCCGCTGGGCGCGCTGAACATCGCCTGCTATCCGGACAAGGACTACCCGCTGGAGTACCTGACCGAGGTACTGACGGGCGGGCAGGAGAAGCTCACCGAGGCGGGGGCGTTACTGCTTGGTGGACATACCGTTACCGACTCTGAGTTCAAGTATGGCATGGCGGTCTTCGCCGTCTGGCCGGAGTACGAACTCTGGGCGAACTCAGGGGCGCGGGTCGGCGACTTCATCGCCCTGACCAAGCCGCTGGGTTCGGGGATTCTCTCTACCTCGCTGAAGGCGGGGGAGCTATCCGCCGAGGGATTGATCGCCCTGACCGAGACCACGGCGAGGCTGAACGCCTACGCCGCCCGGCTGATGCGACCCCTCAAGCCCCACGCCGTAACCGATGTTACCGGCTTTGCTTTGATCGGACACGGGCTGGAGGTAGCACGGAACTCCGCTGTCTGCCTGGAGATAGAGCTTGCTCGACTGCCGCTGATGCACCCAGAAGTCATCACACTGGCGGAGGAAGGGCTAAAGCCCGGCGGACTATTCAAGAATATCAAGGCGTTTGCCGGCGAGGTCAGCCTGCCAGAGAATCCGCCAAAGCAGCTCCTTCACCTTGCCCACGATCCCCAGACCTCCGGCGGACTGCTGTTCTTTGACGCTGAAGAGAAGTGGGCGGAGTACGAAGCAGCATTTAAGAAAGCTGGCGAGCCGCTCTTCCGCCTGGGACGGGTGGTGAAAGGAGCTGGCATCCGGTTGGTTTAGGAAT
>JAIOSI010000255.1 GCA_021107695.1 bacterium | reverse complement strand
GATCGCCCGTGAGAACATCATCGGAGCCAGCTTCCTCGCCATGCGACGCGCCCTCGACCGGCTCACCGTGGAGCCGGTTTTCTTGTTGGTCGATGGACCAGCACAACGGCTGCACTTCCCCCGACTCCGACTACCCGCCATCGGAATCGTCAAGGGAGACAGCAAGGTCGCCAGCATCGCCGCCGCCTCGATCCTTGCCAAGACCGCCCGTGATGAGGTGATGGCTCGCTATGACGAGCTATTTCCCGGCTACGGTTTTGCCCGGAACAAGGGCTACGGCAAGCCAGCCCTGGATGCTCTCAAACGCCTCGGCGCGACACCGATCCACCGCTACAGCTGGTCAGCGGTTCAACAGCTTGAACTAGGGTAATATACTCATCCGTTGATTTTGATGTTGTAGGGGCAGGTCCCCGTGCCTGCCCAGATGAGTAGAGAGAACAACCACAGGGGGTTGCCCCTGCAAGAAGGTCTCAGGTAACCCAAAGGAACAACATGGAATCGGCACGGATCTCGTTAAGTATCAAGTGACGCCGTTGCGACGCACCCATCCCCCTCAACGGTCCCTGGGAAGTTGCCCACTGCGATCGCTGTCAGAACGACACGAAGATTCCCCATGAGTTCTGGAAGGACATCCTCAAAGACATCCACAGCGACCTGCGCAACGAACTGGAGGAGGGCGAGGGCTACAACTCCACCATCTTCGGCACCTTCAGCACCAGTCTGGGCTATGGCGAGCTTACGCCTTACTGCATGGACTGCAAGACGAACTTCGACCCCGGTCAGTTGAAGACCACCAGCGACAGCCTCACCTGCTCCAAATGCGGTAAGCAAACGCCGCTGTCTCCCGCCCCGGAGTGGCTGCGCAGGGTCTATCCGCCAGCGGAGCTAATCGTCAACGGCTTTTTGCGTACCGGAGATGGCGATAAGCCCGCCGAGACCTCCCGACCGGTGGTCTTTAGCTGTCCGCAGTGCGGCGGCGCGCTCAAAGTAAACGGTGAGGATCGCCTCACCGACTGCCCCTATTGCGAGGTCAGTGTTTACCTGCCCGACGATCTCTGGTTCCGCCTCCATCCGGCAAAGGTCAAGCGTCGCTGGTTCGTGGTTTTTAAGGGTGATCCTGTTATCGATGATAGCGAGTAGATGATGAAAAAACTCAGCCTTCTGTTGATTATTGTTCTGCTCCTCTGCGCTGGCTCCGCTTTTGGCAAGGGGTCGATCGAGGGGCAGAAGTACCGCAACACCGACTACGGCTTCCGCGTAACCGCTCCCGATGGCTGGTCGTTGTCGAAGAATGTCGGTGCTTCGCTCATCCTGCTGGAAAGCCCCGACGGGCAGGTCGGCTTCCGGGTCTATGTAAAGCTGATGGCGGGGCTGGTCTCGCCGGTGGACTTCCGCAAGCAGGCGAAACGGGAGTACGGCATTCGCGGGGATGCCGTAACCATTCAGAGACTAATCGAGAGCTGGGAGGGTGCGGCGCCGGTCTATCTGCCGCTGGATACCCCCAGCTACCTCGACCCGGTCGTGGAACCGCTCAATGGCGAGGCGGTCTCCGGCGAAGGTGCCTTCCCCGAAGCGGAAGGTATCGATTCAATCGATGGCGAGTCAACAGTCGAACCAGCGATTGAGGAGGTTACCATCGAACCACCCCCCGTCGTGGAGACTCCCCCAACCGCCGACTACGGCGTGGATGACGACCCCGACGCCGGCATGGTTGCCGTGGAGGACTGGACGGTGATGGAGGCTCTGATCATGCTCCAGCAGAGTACCGGAGTGCCGTACAAAGACAAGGAGATTCGCGACCGCGAGCATCAGGCAGCGAAGGAGGGCGAAGATCAGCCCGTCGAGGCGATTGACCCGCTCACCGCCGTTCTTGCCGAGCTTGCCGATGCCAAGCCCTACATCGCGATTTACGACACCACCCTCACCGATCCGACCACCGGAGAGACCACCAAGACCCGCCGTCTGGCGTGCTATGTCCTGCGCAACATGGTCGGCTATACCTTCGTCGCCACCATGCCCCAGGATCGCTTTGAGCTATCCCTGCGTGAGTTGATCAGCATCTACGACTCCCTCCAGATTCCCGGTCTCGACGGCGGACGCTACGGCTCCGCTGGCTCGATGACGATGGATCCGCAGACCACCGGAGTCGTGGTGGGCAAGGTTCTCGTCCGTGGAACAGCAATCCCCGGAGCCAGCATCTCTCTCTACCGCACCGAGGCGGATTACCAAAACCGTCGACCCTACAAGACCACCACCAGCAGCTTCTCCGGCGAATTCCAGCTCGTCGGGGTCTCGCCGGGAACCTACTATCGGCTGGAGGCAACCGCCGATCTGGGCGAGCAGCGGCTGATAACCTACCTGCCGATAACCGAGCTGAAGGTGCGGCGCGGCTTCGCCAGCTTCTATAATCTGGAGCTGGAACAGGTGCAGTAGCGGATAGTTGAAAAGAGTAGTTCGAGTTAGTTACAATTATTCAAAGATGTGCTACACTGACTGCGGAACGTAATTGAGTCGATCTGCGCTGTTTGGTAGTTCAAGCTGGAGCTTTAGGAGGAAAGATGTTTATTAAGAAGAGTGTAGTACTGCTTCTGACTGTTGTTGTGTTTAGTGGTTTTGCTAGTGGTGTTGAATATGTTGACTTCGTACAGGCACCAGCAAATGGTGGTGCTGTTGCCTTGGAACTTGCGGAGGATTATCTGGCAGAGTATGAAAGTGATTTAGTTCTCGGCGAGCCACAGCCTCTTTATGGTTATGGCTATGGCGATACGACAATTGCGTATATGATTTTTGCCGATCCCCGTGG
>JAIOSI010000213.1 GCA_021107695.1 bacterium | reverse complement strand
CGCCGCCGATGACCAGCATCGAATCGGCTCCGGTCTCCGCAGCTTCGAGCATATTACCCAGGTTCAGCTTCAGCGGCAGGCAGGCGGTCTCCGGCGAATGGCGCACCCCCAGGCTCAGGGTCTTTTTGCTGGTTTTCGGGGGAACGATGTACTCCCGCCCCAGGGCATCAAGGAGTACCCGCAGGGCGATGTACATGTTGCCCATGTGTGGGAAGGTCAGCTTCATTTGACCTCGCGGTGCATCCGGCTGCGGTAGATCATGTCGGTGAACGCCTCCAGCCGGGTCATCAGCCCGGCATCTCCGGTGTGTTCGTCCAGTACCAGGGCGGTGAAGGGAACGTCGGGATGCTCGGCGGCGATTGCCTCAACCAGGGTCAGCAGCAGCGAAGCCGGTCCGCACTGGAACGGCTCCACAAAGACCACACCGTCGGTATCCGCCTGCCGCAAAAAGTAGCTGGCAGCACCGAGAATCTCCCGCCCCAGTGTCCAGTAAGGCGGACGTTTGTAACGCCCCAGCTCCCGCTCGATGGTACGATGGTCAACTGCCTCGTTGGTCTGCAGCCGTCCGCCCAACTTACGGAGCTTCTCCATTATCCCCAGCGAGGCGAAGGTATCGAAGAGCAAATAGGAGCGTCCGATCACCCGGATGTTCAGCTCGCCCTCCTCCTTCGGCGGGCGATACTCCCGTTGCTTCTCAACGGCTTCCAGCAGGGCGACGGGGTCTTTGCCGCTCAGGCAGTCCGCCCGATACTGCGCCTGCGCCCGTTCTCCTCGGCTGAGGGCGGTCTCGATAGTTGTCTCTTCAAAGCCCAGCTCTTTACCCGCCGTAACCAGTGTCTCCAGCAAACCGCCCCTGCCCCGGTTTACATCGGCGACCGGCGAAATCATTGGCAGCTGCTTATCCACGCAGCTCTTTGCCATGTCCGGCAGACCGATGAACTTTGGACACATCGAGGAACCCGGCTCCAGGCTGACCAGGCGGGGCAGGAATATCCGGTCAACCGCTCCGTTGAGTTCGTGGAGATGCCCGAAGGCGACCTTCAGCGGCAGGCAGGCATCGTCCACCGTGGAAGCGATGCCCCGGGCGACGATGTCTTTGTTAGTCGATGGCGAGATGACCAGTTCTACCTCGGGCAGGGCGCGAAAGAACCCCGCCATCAGCGGAAGATAGCGGTGGTAGAGGTTGAGAATACGCGGCAGCCCGAGCTTCAAATGCCCCCCTGAATCATCACCTGACCATACCTAAAACCACACAAGTTTACTGTGTAATTCTATGGGTTACCCGTTGCTCTGTCAATAGGCAACGCAGCCAGCTTGAAGGCTGCCCTTTCTATTAACAGCCCCTTCCCCCTTTGGGGGGAAGGATTTAGGAAGGGGGCTATCGCTAACCAATGTTAATTCCCCCACATCATCAAATGGCAAATGACTTAACCGTGCGATGTCTTCGTGTCAGATGAGCTGCGTTCATCTAGTGGGCGACCGTGAACGGTTGCCCCTACAGGTACTTGACGAGCAGAAACACGATTGAACCTATCTCTTAGCCTTTGATATGCGATTATATAAAATCTCCACTCTCAACCTTACCGTTGCTGATTGCTGCGGGTTTGGTTAAGATGGTTTGGTATGGTTTCCTTGGGAGAAGACAATGTTTGAGAATAAAGAGGGTTCCGGGCGGCTGCCCAACTGGGTCTTGATGGTGGTCTTTCTGGTGGTGCTGGGGATATTTGTTTATCTCATCTGGCCCCTCGTTACACCGTTCATCGCCTGGCTGCTGCTGGTGATTCTGCTGCTGCCCTACGCCAGGCGCGACAATCGGGCTATTGTGTTGCTCGGTTTCCTCACCCTAGGAGTGGTGATCTATGGGTTGATGGTACTCTGGGAGGCCTTCTTCCCGGTGGTGCTTTCCCTTTTCTTTGCGTTTTTCCTTGACCCCGTTGCCGACCGGATTGATATTTTCTACAACAGACTGGCCAAGCGAGAGCGCAAGGAGCCGCCGGAGGATAAGTTTGGTTCGCGAATGCGCAGCCTGGCATCGATAACCGTCATCGCTCTGGCGGTCGGTCTGCTGGTGGGGCTTGCCTTTTTGATGGTGCCGACCATCACGATGGATATTGAACGATTAAGCAACTTCGATTTTGGCGCGCTGGTGGACAAAGCCACCGCGCTGGCCGATCAACTGGCAAATATCTCACCGGAGATGGAGGAGGTTGTCGGCAACCTTACCGAGCGGATTCAGGTGGGGCTGGCCGAGGCGGTTCCTGACATGACCACCCTGGTGAAGAGCGTCTTCCAGAGCCTGGGTAGTCTGAGCAATCTGATCCTGATTCCCATCTTCACCTTCCTGCTGCTGCGCGATGTTGACCGCTTCAAGAAACGTCTTATCGATCTGGTGCCTCGGCGGGCAGCGAGGTTCGTCAAAAATCTCGCCGATGACACCAACAACGTCTTCATTGGCTTCTTCCGAGGTAAGCTGCTGACGGGGATATTCGTTGCCGTCTTTACGGGGGTGGGGATGTGGCTGATCGGCGTGCCATTCTTCCTGCCGATTGCCCTGCTGGCGGGGGTTCTCAACTTCATCCCCTTCCTGGGAGCCTTTGTCTCCGGGGCAATCGCTGTGCCGATGGCACTCTTCGCGCCTGATCCGCTAACGGCAATGCTGCTGACCCTGGGGCTGTTCCTCGTTGTCTTCACCATCAACGGCTATGTTTTTGATCCGCTGATTATCGGCAAGCGGGTGGGCATCGGAGCCACCCTGCTGCTGCTGTCGGTGTTGGTGGGGATGCAGTTTGGGCTGATCTGGGCCTTCCTGGCGGTTCCGATTGCGGCGTTGATCAAGCTCATCGCCCTTCAGGTGGAGCGATATTACAAAAAAAGCTTCATTTATCTGAGTAAAGGGGCGGAGAAAACGCAGTAGAGATTGTATAGCGAGGCGCGTTGCTATAGGGGTCGACCTTTTCAGCTCGCAGTTTTGTTATGGGTCAGGGAAACAATGGCGTTTGACTCCCTCGCTGCTTTGTCAGATAATGTTCAGATAGTCCTCTAGAGAGATGTCGCCAGCCCATTCGTTAATCCGAATAAACACAAAGCATGAGTGAAGATAATAACGGTTTGCCGTTCCGCTGGAAACTGCTCATCGGTTTTCTGGCGATAATTGGGCTTTTTAGCCTCTTTAGCTCCATTTTCTGGTCAATCTGGATGCTAAAGTGGATCCTCGGACCGGTGATTGTGGTCGGGTTGATTTTCTATCTGATTGGACGCTCGAAGGCACGGCGTTGATTCTTAAGGAACTGTTATGTCAAATGTTGAAAGCGGCGCGGGCTGCGCCATTCTGGGGCTGCTCTTCCCACTGTTGCTGGTTGGTATTGTTATCATTGCGGTTATCGGCGTGATAGCGGGTATTTTCGGAGTACTGATCAGCGTCTTCTGGTTTCTTGCCAAATGGCTGCTGGCTCCCCTGGCAATTCTGGCATTTATCTTTTATCTGTTGGGGCGCAGGAAGAACTAGTAGGAAGGAACAAGGTTATGGAACGGTTAAGCAGCGCGAGTGGGATTCTGACCGGAATCGGCTCGCTGATTGTCGCCGGAATTGTTATTGGACTTATCTTCAGCATTCTGGGGATAATCCTCAGTATCGTCGTGCCGATATTGATCGTTGTTGCCGTAATTAGCCTGATTGGTAGGCGTAAACATCAGGGTTAGGTTTTGAGTTCAATGAGTTGTAAAAGGAGAAGCTGATGAAAAAGTTCTCGAAGGTGTTCCTGGTGTCGTTCCTGGCTCCGGTGCCGTTGATCCTCATCTCGGTTTTTGAAAGCGACCTGCGGGAGATGCTCGGTAACGACACGATGGAGGTCCTCTTCCCTCTGGCGATTGTCTTCACCGTGGGTCTGATCCTCTTTACGACCTTCAAGTCCTTTGCCAAGCCGATGGCAGCCGCCTTTGGCTGGGGTAAGGATGCGCGAATGATGAAGAATCATGGTCGTCCCGCCAGCGCGACGATCATGAGCATCGGTGAGAACAGCGAGGGCGGTACGGTTACCATCAACGACCAACCCTACCTCAATCTCCAGCTGGAGGTTCACGAGCGGGATGTTCAGCCCTACGTGGTCAGCCTGGACACGGTCATCTCCCGTTCAGCGATTCCCCAGTTCCAGCCCGGAGCGACCATCCCCATCCTTATACATCCCGAAAACCCGGACAAGGTGATGATCAACTGGCAGGGACAGCCGGAGACTCCGAGCTACGGGCGCACACGCTCTGCTCTGGATCAGCAGCTGATGGATCGCGCGGGAATTGACTGTAAAGCGACCATCATCAAGGTTGAGCCGACTGGGCGCAGCGAGGACTTCAACATCGTCGTCCGGGTAACCTACGAGATCGACGCTCCCGGGCGGGACATCTATCAGTTCGACAAAGAGACCGCCCTGCCGAGCCACGTCATTCAGCTAATGCAGAAGCACATCGGCAAGCCCCTTGAAGCACGGCTCCATCCTGATGATGACACCAAGATTTCCGTGCGGATTGAGTAGTGGGTGAAGACCTTCTCAATCTTATTTCGTTAGTTATTATTGCGCAATAGAAAAAGAGGCTGAGTAAGCCTCTTTTTTATTTTGACTAAACTCTCCGATCCACTAGCCCAGAGCCAGCATTCGTTCAATCGCCCGGCGCGCCGGGTCGGCGATCTCCGCTGAAACGGTTACCAGGTGCTGCTCGTTCTTTAACGCCAGATAGACGCTCTCCAGCCCGGTCAACTTCATGTTCCAGCAGACCAGTTTCGATGCCGAGCAGGCGTAGAAGCGTTTCTGTGGATAGCGGCGACGCAGCGGCTCCAGCATTCCCACCTCGGTGGCGACCACGAACTCGGCGGAGCCAACCTCATCGGGCCAGTTGAGCATTCCTCCGGTAGAGGCGACCTTGTCCGCCAGCTCTAATACTGCCGTGTCGCACTCCGGGTGCGCCATGACCAGAGCGTTGGGGTACTGTTCCTTCGCCCGAAGGACATCCTCACCCTTCAGGCGATGGTGAACGTTGCAGAAGCCGGGCCAGAGCATCACCTCCGCCTGTTCAGGATAGGGCGCGAAGCTCTTCCCCAGTTGCCGGGCAGCCCATTCGCCGAGGTGGCGGTCGGGGACGAAAAGGATCTGCTTTCCCGTCGGAGCCTGTTTCATTACCTGCACGGCGTTGGAACTGGTGCAGCAAATGTCGCTCTCCGCCTTGACCTCAGCGGTGGAGTTCACGTAGGTGATGACATAGAGGTCGGGGAAGCGTTACCGTGCCTCGGCAAGCTCCGCTCCGGTAATCATGTCCGCCATCGGGCAGCCAGCCAGTGGCTCCGGCAGCAGCACCCGCTGATCGGGACAGAGCAAAGCGACGGTCTCTGCCATAAAGCGTACCCCGCAGAGGACAATAAGCTCGGAATCGGTCTCCGATGCTTCCCGCGCCAGACCGAGGGAGTCGCCGAGGATGTCTGCCACCGCCTGGACTTCGGGTAGCTGGTAGTTGTGGACGAGGACGACGGCGTTCCGCTCCCGCTTCAATCGGGCGATCTCATCTATCATAAACTTTTCTTCAAGGGGCATCGGTTCGGTCCTTGTGTGGTTTTGAAGTGGCTTAGCTACTGTCTTTTATTATCCAATCTGTCTTCCGGGGTATAGATGAACATCTCCGGTACTGCGCCGCTCAGGTAATCCATGAAGTCCACCGGTGGACCGTACTCAGCCAGGGCATCCTCCGCCCCGGAAAGACCATAATCCATCAACCTTCCACTGTAGGAATCCTCCAGCTCGGTACCCTCGATTGCTGTGGAGACCAGACCGAAGATCGGCACAGCTTCGGAGTAGAGGGCGGTGGTTCTCTCGCTGGTAATTCTGCGGCAGAGGAAGTCTCCGGCGGTCGCCGTTATTCCCACGCCGTCCTCGACGATGTAGATCAACTCCTCAATATCGTCAATCTCTTCCTGGAACAGATCGGTCATTCCGGCGAACTCGAAGAGCATCGTGCCGTCTATCGAGAGGACAAACATCTGCTCATCTGATGACATCGGGTCAGCCATTCCCAGGCGGATTTCCGGGCAGAAGCTGGCGTACTGTTCCAGCAGCAGGGCGAAGTCGCTAAACTCCTCGCCCAGTCCCTCGGGATCGTTCAGGTACCCTTCAAGCTGCGAGAAGACCGCCTCCACACCGACCTCATCGAAGGCAAGCTGCACGACCATTGGTCCCAGGTCGAGGATGGTCAGCTCGACCTGAATCCAGAGCCAGTCCGGCGCATCCGCCGTTTCAACCAGTGAGAAGAGCATCTCACCAACCTCATCACCAGAGTCGTAGCTCGCCCACTGTCCCGCTTCCCAGGGTAGAAGCGAGAAGCCGAAGCTCATGGAAACAAACAGAGACAGTACGATGACGGTTGCTTTCACAGTTAACCCTCTCTCAGTGTGTCCGCTGGATTATACTCCCGTGGCGTTTAACTTTCCAGCGGCATTGGCGGATTCGGCGAAGGGCAGGCACCGGGGCGGACCTGTGTACACGCTTTGTAAATCTACCCCTCACCCTAACCCTCTCCCCAAAGACGAGAGGGGACAAGGGATAGCGACCATCGGGAGCGCGTACGCGGGGATAATGGTTATCTGGCTATGGTCATCTTCGCGTAAGCGCGAGCAGCCTCAGGCTGCTTGACGGAAACCGATTGTGGTGGTAATGTATCCAACGGAGAGAGGGATTTAACTGTGGAGGTTTGTGATGACCAGCAAAGCGGAATATGAGGGCTATCGTCAGCGGGTTCGAGGCGAGGGACGGGCGGCTCTGACTGCCTTTGTGATTGTTGGAGTATTGCTGCTCTTTCTGGCGGTGCGAAGTGGTTTTGCCAATGGATTTGCTCTGGACGAGCTGCTAGTCGCTGGCGGGCTGCTGCTCTTCTTCATCATGGGTATGCTCTTCCTGCCGAGGATATATCGACAGCTGGCGGACGCTTTGGTGCGCCGTCGACAACGGTTGCGCAACGATCCCGTTGACCCTGACAACATTGTCGTCAACTGGATGGACGAGGGGCGGATTGACGATGTTCTGGAACCACACAAAGATAGTGATGGG
>JAIOSI010000110.1 GCA_021107695.1 bacterium | reverse complement strand
TGTCTGGGGGCGGTCATTCGGGGAGCCACGCCGCACTTTACCTATGTCGCCAGCGAGGTTGCCAAGGGGGTTGCCCAGGTCGCTCTGCATCTGGACAAACCGGTGATCTTCGGTGTGCTGACCACGGACACCATCGAACAGGCAGTGGAACGCGCCGGGACCAAGGCGGGGAACAAGGGAGCCGACGCGGCTCTGGCAGCCCTGGAGCTGATCAACCTCTACGATAAGCTGCCGGGGTAGAGGTTCCGCCAAGGTTCTTTAATAAAAAAGTAAAAAGAGAGAGGGGCAAATCGACTATTCATCGGTTTGCCCCTTTTCTTGTAAAAGCTTATCCAGCCATTGTCGCAATCAGAAGTTCGTCTATAAAGCCGAAATGCTGCGCAGGCGTTTGATGATCGGGGGGAGCTTCTCGATGAGGTAGTCAACCTCTTCCTCGGTGGAGTAGCGGGAGAGGGAGAAGCGGATGGAGCCGTTGGCATCGCCGTGATCATAGCCGAGAGCGCGGATGACATGGCTTGGCTCCAGCGAGCCGGAGGAGCAGGCGGAGCCGGTGCTGACGGCAATTCCCTCGAAGTCGAGGCTCATCACAATGGACTCGCCCTCGATGTTGGCAAAGAGAATGTTAGCGGTATTCGAGAGCCGCTCGGCGTTGGCAGCCACCAGGGTAGTCTTGGGGATGCCCGACAGAATGCCCTCTTCCAGACGGGTTCGCAGGGCGATGAGCTTCTCGCGGTGGTAGTTGTCTGCGGTGGAAAGTTCCATTGCCTTACCAAAGCCGACGATGCCGGAAACGTTCTCTGTGGAGGCGCGGCGGCGTTTTTCGTGGTGTCCGCCGTGGATCAGATTGATCGGCGGCTTGTTCTTCCGCTTGATGTACGTCAGCCCGACTCCCTTGGGACCGTGGAGCTTATGGGCGGAGGCGGATAGATAGGTTATCGGCAGCTCGGAGAGATTGATAGGCAGCTTGCCCACCGCCTGAACGGCATCGGTGTGCAGCGGAACCCCCGCCTCCTGACAGACCGTTCCCAGGGCGTTCATGTCCTGCACCGTGCCGACCTCGTTGTTGGCGAACATGATGCTCACGAGGAAGGTGTCCGGGCGGATGGCTTTTTTCAGCTCGTCGGGATCCACCAGTCCGTCGGAATCAACCCGCAGTTCGGTCAGCTCGATATTCAGCTTCTTCGCCAGATAGCGAGCGGTACGCAGCACCGCCGGATGCTCGATGGGGCTGACTATCATATGTCCCTCTTCAGCCCGGGCAGCCAGTCCTTTAAGGACGTAGTTGTCCGATTCCGAGCCGGAACCGGTGAAGACGATCTCACCGACATCGGCGTTGAAGAACCGGGCGACCTGCTCACGAGCGGTCAGGAGAGCCTCGGCGGAGGCTTTACCAAACTGGTGGAAGCTGGAGGCGTTACCGAAGACCTGACCGTAGTAGGGCAGCAGAGCTTCGATGACCTCAGGAGCAACCTGGGTGGTGGCATTGTTGTCGAAATATACCTTCATGCGGAACCTCGTGGTTATCAAAATCCGATGTTAGCTATGGGGTTTTCTTGCGAAGTAGGGGCGAAACTTGTCTTCGCCCTTTCTCAACCAGGGCGGATACATCGGGATGAGCTGACTTGCAGGGGAGGACCTGTGTGGTTGCCCTTGATCAAAATCAGATCTGCAACGCCTGGCGTTGCTTAGTAGTTGACCTCGACCGCCTGCCAGGTCTCGCCGACATCGTCGGGAGCAAAGGTATGGGTAAAGGGACTCTGCGGCAGCTCGGTTCCGTTGACCAGCACATGAACCTGACAGGGCAGCGCGGTGGTCAGTCCGTTGGCGTTAACGTAGTTAACCTCAACTGAATACGTCCCCGTCTGGTCGTTGGTGATGGTGATGTATTCGGGACCGTAGCCGTGGCTGTCGCCGATGTCGAGAACCATCCCGCCGACATTGGGGTCGTCAGCAGAGCAGTCGTTGTTGTACTGGTCGATGGTGTGGAGGTTCAGGTCGGCGAAGTCGGCATCGTTCCACTCCAGGTAGCAGAGTACCGGTTCGCGTCCGTAAGTCCAGTCTCCGGTCAGGTTTATCAGCTCGCTCTTCTCGGTTAAGCTGTCGCCGGGAAAGGCGGAGACAAAGATTCGCAGGGTGTTCCAGCCGGAGTGAAGGCGCAGCTTGCGGTCGAACTCCCAGCGATTTTCGCTGCCCTCGACCTTGGTCAGCTCGTCGGTGGAGAGGATGTAGTGGGCGGTGTCTCCCAGCCGGGTCAGCTCGATGTAAACATAGCCATCCCAGTCGTCGGGGCTGTTCATCGGGTCGGTATCGGTAACAACCCCGTGAACCACCAGGACGCGGTCGAAGAAGGGAACGTAGGCTCCGTCGGTATATTCGCTCTCGGAAACCGAGCCGGTCAGCGTAATCTCCGCCACCGGTCCGGGGAGCGGCTCGGTAACCACACAGCCGGGGAGCAGCAGTTGGAGTAACCCCACCGTAACCGATAGAAGGACTATTCGCTTGAATGGCTTCACGATCCAGCTCCTCGACTTTGACTGCCGTATTCCCGACTGGCATTCCGTAGATTAGCACAGAATCTGTCCGTTGGCAAGCCTGTTTCTTGCCCTTAATCGTTTAGCTGGGGAAAGCGTTGGAGAAGCTGCGTCCGCAGGCGAGGGCGACTGTGATGCTCCGCCTCGATGATTGCCAGGGTCGCCTGAACGGCGGTCTCCAGGTCGTCGTTGATGACAACGTAGTGGTAGTCGTTCACCTGGCGCAGCTCGTGGAGAGCGTTCTTCAGTCGCCGCTCGATGACCTCGGTTGCGTCGGAACCCCGGGACTCCAGCCGATGGCGCAGGGTTTCCATATCCGGCGGAACGATGAAGATCAACACCGCCTCGTTGAAGATTCGGCGGATGGAGTCGGCTCCCTGAATATCAACATCGAGGATGACATCCTGCCCCATCGCCAGAGCCTGCTCCAGCGGCTCACGGGGGGTTCCGTAGTAGAGACCGTGAACCTCGGCGTTCTCGATGAATCGCCCGGCGGTGCGCCGACTCAGGAACTCCTCCTCGCTGAGGAAGTAGTACTCCCGACCGTCCTTTTCGTTGGCACGGGGCGGACGGGTGGTGGCGGAGATCGAAAAGAAGAAATTGTCCCGCCGCTTCAGGAGTTCCTTGTAGATAGTTGTCTTCCCGCCGCCAGAGGGGGCGGAGAGGACGAAGGGAATCCCGCGTCGATTGATCAAAGAGGTCATAGAGAGACTTTCAAGCAGTGTAAAACGCCTATACATTCGCGAGGGGTTGTAGGGGCGCACCTATGTGTGCGCCCTAGCGGCACCTGCCTCTCACCCTTAATCCCGTGGACGAGTTCCTCCCCACAGGGGAGAGGGGGATATCTGTGAGCGACCAACGGGAGCGGATGATCTCAGGGTGTTCTGACCGAAGGTCAGTCTTGTGTCCAGCTTCAAGCTGGTGATGCAACGCGCCCCAAAGTTGCTGAACTGTATCTGTAAGCGACCAACGGGAGCGGATGACCGTGGGGACAACCGTAACTCAACCAACAAACGTTAGTCGCGAAAGTGTGATGCAACGCACCGCGTTGCC
>JAIOSI010000098.1 GCA_021107695.1 bacterium | reverse complement strand
GGTGAGCTGGTCCGGCTGCTCCGCGAGGAGCTTCAGCAGCGGGGCGTTTACAAGAATCTAATCAGGGGAGCCTTGCGCCAGCTCAACGAGGAAACGAAGGAAAGCGACCCGGTGCGGGCGGTCTCCGAGCGGCGGCGGGCAGAGTCGGTCAGCCGAGCCTGGAACGAGTTGAACGAGGCTCTCGATGCTGTGGTTGCTGTGGCGAGGTTCTCCAAAGACGAACTTGGGCAACCGCTGCGTGGACTGAGTCGGCTCCGACGGCTCCTCGATGCCGAGCTTGCGGCACGGTCGGTGCGAATCCCCGGACCCGACCACGGCGTGATGGTCTATCGGCTGAACCAGACGGCGGCTCTGCCGCTGAGGACGGTCTTCGTCCTGGGGCTGACCAACGACGGCTTCCCCGGTCGTCAGTCCTTTTCCCTGCTACCGAGTAAGCTGCGCAAGACCGAAGCCCGTCCAGTGGATGAATCGACAGCTCTGCTCGGTCGGGTAATCCGCCGTGCCGAGCGGGTCTGGCTTAGTGCGCCGATGCACGGCGAACGAGGCGAGACCCAGCCGGCGGCTACGCTCTCCGATCTGCTGGACTGGTGGAGCGAAAGAGAGCAACCAACAGTCGCGCCGGGGGGGGATTCACTCCTGCAACCGACCAATCAGGCAGAGCTGCTGCGGGCATTACCAACGGATTCAACGCTCCCCGCTCCGCTACGCAACTCCTGCCAGCAGGCGGTGAAGTGCCTGCGCTTCGATGAATCCATACCGCTACAGAGCGAGCTGCTTGAGCCGATCCTGCGGGCAACCCCGCAGCGGTCAATCACCGAGTTCGAGACCTTCATCGACTGCCCGCGAAAGTACCTCTTCCGCCATCTGCTCCATGTGCTGCCACCGCTGACCGTGGAGGACGAGGTCGAGGCGGACGTCATCGGCAGCCTGGCGCATCGGGCGTTGGAGATATTCTTTAGCGGTCAGGAGAAGCGACAGCTTGCTCCGTGGAGTGGCGGAGAGCTGAACGAGGACAATTTTGATTCGGCTCGCCAGCGGATGCTTCACGCCGCCGGGCTGGCTCTCCTCGATCAGGGACTGATTCTCCGTAATCAGACCGACTATCTGGAGCAGGCTCGCGGCGGTATCGTCGGTGCGCTGGTTCCGCTCAACGCCCAGCGCGAGGAGCTGGTCGCCGGGCTGGAAAAGGACGAGGAACGGTCGCCGGGGATTCTCCTCCGTGCTTTGCTGCTCCAACGGGATCTCATCAAGAGCCTGCCGACTTACACCGAGTTCGAGTTCAGCGACGAGACGGCACTGCGCATTGGCGAGCTGCGCCTGCGCGGGCGGATTGACCGGATCGATTACACGGCGGGGGAGGAGCTGGAGATCTACGACTACAAAACCGGCAACGTAAAGAAACCCAACGACTTTTTACACGATCGACTAGCGTCGCTTCAGCTTCCACTCTACCTCCTTGCCGCCCAGCAGGTCTTTGGTGAGCGGCCTGACCGCCGCCGCGCCGCCGAGGTCTCCCTGAAGAACTATATTCCCCCGACGGACCTTCGATACGCCCACCCCAAGGATGGTCCCCTGGTCGAACACGCCGCCATCCGGCGAAAGAGCAGCTGGGAATTCGACTATCGTTTCACGGACGACAATCTCGACTACGCCGAGGAATCGGTGCTGGTGGTCTGGGATGAGATCAAGCAGGGGCGGCTCGCCTATCGACCGCGGAACAAGGGTCAGGCGGAGGTCTGCAAGCGGTGTGATTATCGTAACGCCTGCGGGTTAGAGCCGCTGGGTCGCCTGTTAAGCAGGATCGAAGAGAGCCGGGAAGAAGCCGAGCCGGGGGCGTGAGGCCTGGAAATGCCGGTATTGCTGGAATTCGCCAGGTTTATGTAGGGGCCGACCTTCAGGTCGACCCGCTGGAATGGGAAGACGTTCTGCCCCCCTTCCCGACCTCCCCCCGGAGGGGGGGAGGAGAACAGTCCCCCGTACCCCTGCGGGACGCGTTACTGTCCGTTATGTGTTTTTCTGCTATTTTCTAAAGGTACTGGAATGAAGAAACCGCTAAAACTCTCCGACGAGAAGCTGCAAACCATCGATGTCTCCCGCTCCTGCGTAGTCTCCGCCGGAGCAGGCTCTGGCAAGACCGTGGTTTTGGTGGCGCGCTACCTGCGCCTGCTGGTAAACGGGGTCGAGCCGAGGCGCATCGTTGCGATGACCTTCACCAACAAAGCCGCCGCCGAGCTGCGTCATCGGGTTGACGAGGCGATCTCCTACAGCCTGCGCAACCGGGAGTTCGAGGATCGCCCGCTTAGCGAAATTGAGTGGCAGCGGCTCTTTGCCGCCCGGCAGGAACTCAGCGAGGGGCATCTCGGCACCATTCATTCCTTCTGTCATCGGCTGCTCCGCGAGGAACCGACGCTGCTGCCGAAGCGACCCTTTGCCGGGGAGCTTGACCAGGCGATGATGCGGCAGTTCCGGCAGGATGCCGAAGGTGCCGCATCCACCGCTGCGGAGCCGGGTGGTGCGCTGGAGCGGCTCCTCGGTGCCGGTGTTCCCCGCTGGAAACTTCGGGAAGTTACCGTTCGGCTCCTCGGCAGACCGGTGGAGCTTGCCGCCGCGCGAAAGGGCTCCGCCAGGGGTTTTGAGCATCACCGGGAACGCCTCGATACCATCGCTGTTAAGAAACTGCTGGACTTTCAGGAGAGGCTGAAGTCGGAATGGTGGGAGCCGTTCAAGGCGCAGCTTTCCGATGAGAAAATCTGCGAGCATTTTAGCGAAAAAGGGGTGCTGGAGCGACTGCGATACCTTCAGCGTGAGCTGACCCCCTTTGTCGAGAGCAGCTGGGATAGTCCGATCGATGAGCTGGCACGGCGCTCCAGGCTCCACACGGCGGACTTCCGGGGACTCAACAAACGAACCAAGCTGCTGAATAAGTTTAATGTACTCAAGGAGTTCAAGGATCTGCTCGAAGAGCTTGTCCCCAAGAAGATTATCAATCTTCACGACGAGGAGCGTGCCTTCGAGCTGTCCGGGGTCTTTCTCGACTGGATGGCAGCGGTGGAGGAGCGTTACCTGCGACTGAAGGAACGGGCGGGCGTAGTGGACTTCGACGACCAGATCGACTCCGTCGCCCGGGGAGTTGAGGAGGACGGCGACTTCTGCCAGCGGCAGCGCAAGCGGTATCAGCACTTCCTGATCGACGAGTTTCAGGATACCGATCCCCGGCAGTGGGAGATCATCCGCCACCTCTCCGAGCCAACGGAGGAGGAGCGGAGCATCGGTGGGCGGACGCTCTTCATAGTCGGTGATCGCAAGCAGGCGATCTACGGCTTCCGGGGTGGCGACAACACCGTCTTCGACAAAGCGAGCCGCTATATTCAGCACAACTACGGCGGTGAAAAGAACATCCTGATGCAGAACTGGCGTTCCCGCGACGGGGTGCTGGACTTCGTCAACCCCTTCTTCGAGCTGCTCTTTCAGGTTGACCTTGAACTGGACGAACCACACCCCACCGCCGTGGAGCCGCAACGGATGATTCGCAGTCGTCCTGAAGGCGAGGACGGCTCAACCCTGCTGGTCGCCCTTGACAGAAAGCTCAGCGACAAGCCACCCGAAAAGGCACTGGAGACTGCCGAGGTCCTTGCTGATCTGCTCAACGGCGTAATCGATGGTATTTACCCCGGCGACGAACCGGAGGATCGCCAACGCTGGATCGGCGTGCTGACCCGCACACACAATCAGATTAACCTGCTCTCGGCAGCTCTGGAACATCTGGGGCTCGGCGACCGCTTCAGTCTGAGCAAGGGCAAGGGGCTGCTCCACCGCAAAGAGGTCGGCTGGTTGCGGGCGACGCTGAAGGCACTCTACGACCGACGGGACGAGGTCGCCCT
>JAIOSI010000250.1 GCA_021107695.1 bacterium | reverse complement strand
CGAAAAAGCTGGCGGCGTTCTACGAGAAGCTCTTTGGCTGGAAGTTCGAGCAGCACGACGATTACCTGATGTTCAGCGCGGATAAGGGAATCGGCGGGGGGCTGGAGAATGACCTCAAGACGACGGTGATCTACCTTGAGGTGGACGATATTGAGGCCACTCTGGTCAGGGTGAGCGCGGCTGGTGGAAAAACCGTCATGCCCAAAACCGAAACCACCGAGGGCAATGGACACTACGCTCTCTTTACCGATGTCGAGGGTACGCTGGTTGGCATCTGGAGCAGGCACTAGCCTGTGTATGGAGACTGCACTCTACCCCGCGCAGGGGCGAGAAGGAGGATTGTATGAATAACATCTGCCATTTTGATCTGCCCGCCAGGGATTCGCAGAAATCGGCGGCGTTCTACGAGAAGCTCTTTGGCTGGAAGCTTCAGCCGATGGGACCGTACACCCTGGTCAGCCCACCGGAGGGAATCGGTGGCGGGATTGACCCCGATGGTACGACCACGATACTTTACATTGAGGTGGAAAGCATCCCTGCGAAGCTGAAGGAGATCGAGGCGGCTGGCGGTGCAATCGCCGTTCCGGAGACAAAGATAGAGACCGGCAACGACGAGAACTACGGCAAGATAGGTCTCTTCAAAGACCCCGAAGGTACGCTGATGGGGCTGTGGAGTAAGTAATTGTCCTTGCATCGCTTACAGAAAATGGAGGAAATGAACAATATCTGCTACTTTGAGCTACCGGCTCAGAATCTCGGAAAAACAACGGCATTCTACGAAAAACTCTTCGCCTGGAAGCACGGGTCCAGCGGAGCAGAGTACGCTATGGTCAATCCACCCAGCGGTATTCAGGGTGGACTGGGTAAAGAAACCAAAACTGCCGTTCTCTATATCGAGGTCGAAGATATCACGGCAACATTGAAAGAGATTGAGGCGGCTGGCGGAGCGACCGTTCTTCCAGAGACAAAGATTGAGACTGACGATGGCGAAGACTTTGGTAAGTTTGGTCTCTTCAAAGACCCCGAAGGTACGCTGATGGGATTGTGGAGTAAGTAGGGACCTTTGCCTCACTCATTTGAGTCGTCTTGAGTATCAACATCAACAGGAAAGGAAATTTTATGCTGGAACAGGGAGGGTACTGCGGGATTGACTGTTCGAAATGTCCCGCCTACATCGCCACGCAAAAGGGCGATACAGCGGCCTACGCGAAGATCGCCGCTGAGTGGTCGCAGGCGTTTGGAGTCGTTATTCCACCGGAAACTATCCCCTGCGACGGTTGCTACGGTGCCGATAAGGGCAAGCCCGGTTGTCATACCGGTGATTGCAACATCCGCGCCTGCGCCGTAACGAAGGGTGTAAAGACCTGCGCCGACTGCGCTGACTACGTCTGCGAGAAGCTGGATGCCTTCTTCAAGATGGCACCGGAAGCCAAAGCTTCCCTTGACGCGCTGAGATAGGGGCGTTTGGATAACTCTCCCTTGTCTCGTACGTCTGACTTGTTACACTTTTTGCTGTTCTTGTAACCTACTGATACAACGGTCGTTACATAAATTTTGCTGTTCGGATACCGATCACCGCAATTAGCGAAAAGTCAGAACGTTTAAGTTGTTCAAGGATTTCAGCTAGATGTTTCGGAAAACCCCAGTAACCCGTGAAGGTATTATTCGGGCGGCGGAGTCCCTTCTGGCTCACCGCCCTGTTTCGCTGCTGCGGATTCGTGAGGTTGCCAAAGCCGCTAAGGTAGCTCCATCAACGATCTACGATCACTTCACCGATAAGGACGAGCTGCTCCAGGCGGTCTGGGAGCTGGAGCAGGAGCGTTTCAACTCCGAGCTGGACGAGACCCTGCGACACACCGAGAACGGCATCAATGGTCTGGTCGCCCTGGGCTATACCATCTTTGCCGACTTCGACCGCTACGCCCAGAACCGGGTGCGCGGGGTAGAGCTGCTGCGCGGGCTGAAGAATCAACAGCAAGCCCGGCAGCTTCTGGCAGAAAACCACGCCGCTCAGTTGAATATCCTCGAAGATGCCCTCAGTGTGGGGCATCCTGACCTTACCGAACAACAGGTTCGGCTGCGTGCCGGGCTGCTGCTCTCCCTCCTCAACGGGCTGGCATTGACTCACCTGCACTCACCCGACCCTCAGTTGGCAGAGGAACTCTTCGGCGAGCTATTGAGTCTATTGGAGCAGTACTAGCAGTATTGCCTCCGCCTGTTTTCGATAGTTCGAGGATGTCGTAAAGTAGCGAACAATGTAAGCGGTAGATAAAGCCAAGGTTTTCCGTGCGAAGCACCGTGCTGCCCTTGAAAAGTACGCATGGCTATGGTACAAAGGACTGGACGCTCGGTGTTGGTGGTAGGTCGGACGGTCGCGTAGTGTCTTTGAAGATACGGCGAGGAAAGTCCGAACTCCACAGGGCAGGACGCCGGTTAACGACCGGGGCCCGTAAGGGTACGGAAAGTGCAGCAGAGAGTAGACCGCCGGTCTCCTCGGAGGTCGGTAAGGGTGAAACGGTAGGGTAAGAGCCTACCAGCGGCGTTGGTAACAGCGTCGGCTTGGCAAACCCCGTCCGGAGCAAGACCAAATAGGGGATCTTTGGGTTGCCCGCCTGTGATCCCGGGTAGGTCGCTGGAGCCGTGGGAGCAATCCCCGGCGTAAGATGGATGACCGTCCATCGGTCGCAGGGGGCTGGAGTGAGGCTGTTCTTTAGTCAAACTTCAATCTTCCCCCGCTTGTACGACTGATGACAAAATTCGGCTTACAGACCTGCCGCCAGCACCGAGCGTCAACAGTCAGAGACTTTTGCATAATTCACCGTTGACTTGCACGTCCGGCTTTGGTGGAACCTGTCGACGGTCTATAACTAACGGTATCTGTTACGATTACGGAACATCAAGTAATCGAGCGGCAGCCTCCGTGGTCAGCGACAAATTGAATCCGTCGAATTATTCAAAGGTCTCAGTCAGTAACTCAAGTTACCAGGAGAAAAGTTTGTCAGACCACTTCGTTCACCCGACCAGTATTGTTGACGCTGACGTAATCATCGGTGATGGCACAAAGGTCTGGCACTTCAGCCATATCTCTCGCGG
>JAIOSI010000073.1 GCA_021107695.1 bacterium | reverse complement strand
GGCAGTCTTTCGCTCCAATCGGCACATCTATGTTCAGCTGATTGACGACCTTAAGGGCCATACCCTTGCCAGTGCCACCAGTCGGACTCTCGACGGCGCGAAGAACGGCGTCATCAACCTCAAGGTAGCAGAGCAGGTCGGCGAGCTGATCGCTGGCAAAGCCAAAGACCTCAACATCGAGCAGGTGGTCTTCGACCGGGGTGGTTTTAAGTTCCACGGCAAGATCAAGGCCCTCGCCGATGCCGCGCGCAAGAGCGGACTCAAGTTCTAACCAGGATAAACAAACGATCTCTGAAGTGCCATCGGGTAAGCATTCGTGCGTCCCCGGATTCGGGAGCTACGGTAAAAGATGAAACGTGAAGACATGCTCGGCGATCTTGAAGATCGCGTTATCACTATCAACCGAGTCGCCAAGGTCGTTAAGGGTGGACGCCGTTTCGGCTTCAACGCTCTGGTCGTCGTCGGCGATAAAAAAGGTCGTGTTGGCTGGGGTCTGGGCAAGGCTCCCGGTGTTCCCGATTCCGTCCGCAAGGGAATCGAAGCCGCCAAGAAGAACATGCACAAAGTGCCGATGATCGGGACCACCATCCCGCACAAAATCATCGGTCGTTCCGGTGCCGGACAGGTCATGCTCAAGCCGGCGGCTCCGGGTACCGGAGTCATCGCCGGTGGACCGGTTCGTGCTATCTTAGAGGTTGCCGGGGTCGGCGATATTCTCACCAAGACCCTGAACACCAACAACCCGCATAACGTTGTCCACGCGGTTTTCGATGCCTTCGAGAACATGCTCGACATCAAGAGCGTTACCAAGAAACGCGGTAAGCGTCCGACGATGCGGCACTACGGTCACTTCACCTTTGCCAAGAAAGACCAGGCAGAGGAATCCGTCAGCGAAGAGAAACCCGCTGAGGAAAAGAAGGAAGAAGAGAATATGACCAGCTACAGTGCCGGTGGAGAGGGGAACGACAATGGCTAAACTCGCCATCACCCAGGTGCGCAGCGGAATCGGCTCCGTCGAGAAACACAAGGTTACCCTCAAGACCCTCGGTCTGGGCAAGCTGAACCGCACCGTCATCCACAACGACACCCCGCAGATTCGCGGAATGATCTTCTCCGTCAAGCACCTGCTCACCGTCGAAGAGGTCAAGTAGCTTCGGGGCTATAAAGAATCGTCGAGTTAGCTGATTTCTTTGAGCGGATACTGTCATTTAAGAGTTCCAGTAACTATTTGGTTAGTTGCAACACGGCTGTACATGGAGAGAAACTTTTGCATTAGGTACCTTTGTTTTGCACATCCGGCTTGGCGGTTGGTTGTCGCAGGTCTGTAACGGTGGGTGTTCGTTGTCATTGCGGCGTTACCAAGCATATCAAGGCAGCCTCCCAAAGGTGCTAAGAGTCAAGCTCTCTGAGTTATTCAAAGGTGTTGGAGAGATACGATGAAACTGGTTTCTGCAAATAACAAAAAGCGTAAACGCGTGGGACGGGGTAACGGCTCCACGGGTACCTTTAGTGGTCGCGGAATGAACGGACAGAACTCTCGCTCCGGTGGCGGTGTGCGCCGTGGCTTCGAGGGTGGACAGATGCCGATGTTTCGCCGTTTGCCGAAACGAGGATTCAACTCCCTGGTCGGTAAGCGCAAAAAGTTCTTTGACTATATCAACGTCAACGAGCTTGACCGCCTCAGCACCGACGGTGTGGTAAACATCGAACTGCTGAAGGAAAAGGGACTGGTCAACAGCAACGCTCGCCGCGTCAAAATCCTCGGCAAAGGCGAACTCAAAGGAGCCTTCGAGGTTCACGCAAACGCCTTTAGCAAGAGCGCGACCGAGAAGATCGAAAAGGCTGGCGGGAAGGCGGTGATCGTCTAGTGTTCCAAAGCATCCGCAACATGTTTGCCATCCCTGAATTGCGCAAGCGGATCTTCTTTACGCTGGCGATTCTCTTCGTCTATCGGATTGGTGGGCATATCCCGACTCCGGGAATCAACGGTAATCTTCTCGTTGGTTGGTTCCAGGAAAACGCCGGGAAGGGACTCTTCGGCTTTGTTGATATGTTTGCCGGAGGTAACCTGAGCAAGGCGACGATCTTCGCCCTGGGCATCATGCCCTACATTACGTCGTCAATTATTATCCAGCTCCTTACCGCGGTTATCCCCTCCCTGGAGAAGCTCTCCAAAGAGGGTGAAGCTGGTAAGAAACGGATTACCCAGTACACCCGCTTCGGCACCATCGGGCTTTCCCTGCTCCAGAGCTTTGGTATCGCCGCCTGGCTCCGTGGTCTGAACGGTGGAGAAATCCCCGGCCTGATCGACCCTGGTCTTGGAGGGCTTGGTTTTACCCTTATCGCAATGATCTCGATGACCGCCGGAACGGCGTTCATCATGTGGCTCGGCGAGCAGATATCCGACCGAGGAATCGGTAACGGTATCTCGCTGATCATCTTCATTGGTATCATCGCCCGAATGCCCGCCGATGTGATGAACTCGATGGAGCAGATCGTCTATAACCAGACGAACCTGATCAACACCATCGTCATCCTCATCGTGATGGTCGTGGTTATCGCCTTCGTGGTGATGATCCAGCAGGGACAACGCAAGATCAAGGTTCAGTACGCCAAGCGAATCGTCGGGCGTAAGGTTTATGGTGGACAGAACAGTCATATTCCACTCCGCGTCGACACCGCCGGAGTTATCCCGATCATCTTCGCCAGCTCGCTGATCATGTTCACGAACACCATCATAATGTTCGTCAAGACCGACTGGCTCCAGAGCATCGCCAACGCTCTGGCACCGGGTCAGCAGCTCTACCTGATTCTCT
>JAIOSI010000053.1 GCA_021107695.1 bacterium | reverse complement strand
GACGAGGCGGTTCAGCTTCACCTGGTCTCTTTGACGATGAAGGAGACTGGCTGGCAGCTGATCAGCTTCGATGGCGAGCTGTTTCTGAGTAATGGCGACTCCACCCTGCACCTCTATCGCCGTCAACCACGCACCGGAACCTCCGACGGCAGCGGACTCCTCGACGGTCTCCGCCAGGAGATTGCCGCCCAGTGGGACGAGGTCGAGCTGCTGGAGAGGCAGCTATCAGAGACCGAGCCGCTGGCTCGCTGCACCCAGGAGTACCAAACCAGTGAAGATGGCGAGGCACGCTGGCACTACGACTCCATCCTGATTGTCGAGGAAGAATACTACCTACTGGAGGCAGAGTCTGCCGCCAGTCTGTCTTTGGAAGAACGAGAACGGTTGATTGAACTTGTCGAAAGCCTTGTTGCTGTGAACTAACCGCTGAAGACCTTTGCATAATTCGACGGATTTGACTTTTCGCCCAAGTTTCTGCTGGTTAAATCAAGACAACCCCGAAACCCCAAAGGAGAACAATGCTAAAAACCACCCTGATCCTCCTCGCCTGCGCCATGATGGGCTTTGCCCTGGGTCCCCAGGTCGAGAGCAACGGCATCTTGGTCAATCTACCCGGCGATGTCTGGGAGTACGAAATCTACGAGAACGAGGTCTATGCCTGGCTTACCGCCGAAGACGATGAAGACATGTACCACGGCTTCATGGACATCTACCTCGTCGGAATTGCTCCGGTAAGCGAAAAAGATGCGAAGGGCGATGCCCTGAAGAATCTGAGCGAGGAGCTCAGCGAGAGCATCGAAATGATCTACTACAACGTGGAGCTTGGCGAAGAGCTGAGCGGCAGCTCGCCGCACCCTTACGTCAGCCGCTACTATCTGGATGAAGCCTCCGACTATAACGAGGATGGCGAGGAAATCCCGATTTACTTCTACAACCTCGACTCCTACTTCATCGCCGGAGATTACCTCTATCAGATGGATCTCTACGTGCGCAGCGACCTGAAGGAAGAATACGGCGACCTCTTCCCCGCCGTGGTGGAGAGCGTTGAACTACCCCGCAACGAGGTTATCCGCTACTCCACCGGCGATCGGGTGGATATAAATGGCTTCAGCGTCGATGTCTTTGGCGAGGACTGGATCGCCGAGGACATGAGCGACGGCGTTCAGCTTTCCCTGCAAGACGAAGATGGTGTCAAAGCCAGCCTCTATATCTATTGGGGTGGCGAGCGCGGCATGTACGTGGAAGAGGGCGATACGCCTCCACCCCTGGAACCCACTGCGGATGAACTCCTCGTCGAGCTTCAGGACATCCTCGTCAGCATCTTCGGCGGCGAGATGGCGTTCTTTGGCAACGAGATTCTGGACAGTAAAATGCCGCTGGTTGCCATGGGCTATATTGTTGATTACGACGGCACGGAGTGGCACTACGATGCCCAGATGGTCGTGGACGGTCATAACTACTACGTCGACTGCGTCGAGTACACGAACGCCGACGAGGAGATTCAGGAGCAGCTGAAGAAGATGATCGCCACCGTCGAGGTTGAGCCTGGCTCCGGCGTGATTGACTACGGTGACTGGTACGACGACATGGATATGGATTACGATGATATTGACATGGAGTACAGCGAGGGCTAGACCGACTCCGAAATAAGAAAACGGGATGGCAGCCGCCGTCCCGTTTTTTTGTAAAAGAAGTAGTTGTCGCCGTAGTTTAAGGCAGTGTACCTTTCAGGTCGAAGCTACCTTCCCAGTACAGGTAGAACTCCCCTGCGTTGTTCATCGCGTTGACAATCCAGCCATCGTAAACCGGATCGTAGAACGCCGAGATAGAGTACGGACCGGAGCCGGGAACCGTATCGCCGTGGTCAAAGCTGCCTTCCCAGAGCAGGTAAAGCTCACCGGCACCGTTGATGGTATAGACGATCCAGCCGTCCATCTCGAAGTCATAAAACGCTGAAACATCGAAGGGACCACTGCCGGGGACGGTGCCGATACTGTCGAACTCCCCGCCGCCCTTGTAGCGGTAAAGGCTGCCGTTATCATCAACGGAATAGGTAATCCAGTCGTCGAGGTCGGATTCGTAGAAACTGCTGATCTGGGGTGAGCAGATCGCCACCACAGCCATTGCCAGCAGCACGAGGGTTAGCTTGCGCATAGAGCCTCTTGGGAAGATGTTGACCGAGCAGAACGATAGCAACAGTATACTCTTTCCCTAATCAGGATGCAAGCAGAAGCTACTTGACATATTTTGTCTCGCTGACTACAATACCCGTCCGTGCCGAAGTGGCGGAACTGGTAGACGCGCTAGATTCAGGGTCTAGTGAGGTTCGCCTCGTGTGGGTTCGAGTCCCACCTTCGGCACCAAATCTTTTGCAAAGAACCTCCCGTCTCGGCGGGAGGTTCTTTGTAGGGTGGGCATTGCTTCATCAGATGAAGATGGCGGGGACTAAAGTCCCCGCCCTACATTAACCCCACAAGAGATAACATCATCGCTGTTTTGCCCGTAGGGGCAGCCCCCTGTGGCTGCCCTTTATTGCATTCATAGAGGGATGAACCTTGTGTTCGCCCCTCTACAACCCTTTCCTGCCGAGGAAGGAGACCGCGCCGCTGTTCTCTCCATAGGGGCGATGCTCCAGCCCGGTGAAGCCCGCT
>JAIOSI010000128.1 GCA_021107695.1 bacterium | reverse complement strand
CTCATGTATCACTCTACATCCTTAACCAAAGGAGCCCGATGTCAAGATTCGCCGCTCGCCTGCTGTTGCTGACCCTGTCGCTGGCTCTGCTGACCCTGACCGCCTGCACAACAACGATCGTGGACGACGACGACTCTCACGGTGGCTGGCAGAGCGAGAGCGTTGACGGTATCACCCTGCGCTGGCGGACAGAAGAGGGGCTGCTCCAGGTAGAGCTGACCGCGCCGACGACGGGGTGGCTCGCCGTGGGCTTTGATCCAGGGACGGGGATGCTCCGGGCGAACATCATCATCGGCTACGTTCAGGCGGGAATCCCCTGGCTGCGCGATGACTACGGTGATGCCACCGACAGCCACCGCGCTGACGTTTCCGCTGGCGGCTCTAACGACATCCTCAGCACCAACGGGATTGAGGAGAACGGCTCGACGACGCTCTACTTTTGGATTCCCCTCGACTCCGGCGATGACCGCGATCGCCTCCTCGAAGCTGGGGAGAGTTACTCCGTCATTCTGTTCTACGGTGATGACGATGCCGACGACTTCGAATCGGCTCCTCGCTTCACCACCACCACAACCATTGAGATTCCAGAGTAATCCAACTCGCCCACGAAAATCCTATGCCCACAGTAAAAGCAACAGTTAAAGATAGATTCGCCTTTCTCCCCCGCTTTCGCTACGAAGAGGAGCTGGCGGCGGGAACCACCGTGGAGCTTCTCGGCGAGGAGGCTCGCCACGCCCTGCGCGTCCGTCGGCTGCGCCCCGGCGATGCCGTAGCACTGGTCGATGGTCGGGGAACCACGGCGCGGGGAGAGCTGCTCCGGCTGACCAACGCCGGTGTGCTGGTCGAGCTGTCAGAGGTCGCTCGGAACCTCAACGAGCTGCCCCAGCGGATCATCCTCTATCAGGCACTGGTGAAGCACCGTCGCTTCGAGAACGCCCTTGCCATGACCACGGCACTGGGCGTCGCCGCCATCATCCCGCTGCTCAGCGAGCGCAGCATCGCCCGCCCCAACCCGGAGCGGCTGCACAAGTATCAGCAACGCTGGAGCAAGCTGGCGTGGGAAGAGGTCAAGGTCGCCGAGCGCAGCGTGGTTCCCGCTATCGGCTCGACGGTTGACCTGCCCATCGCCATCACCTGTGGTGCCTGTGATTACAAAATTATCCTCACTCCCCGCAAGGGCGTTCCCGCGCTGGATCGGCTGGTGGAGCGGCTTCACATCGAACCCGGCGAACGGCTGGCACTGATAATCGGCCCGGAGGGCGACTTTACCGAAGAGGAGTACGAGAGCGCGATTGCTGCGGGATGCCAGCCAGCCAGCCTGGGAGACCGCCTCCTCCGCAGCGAGTACGCCGGAATCATGGCGGTGGCAGCGACCCTGGTCGGTCTGGGAGCATTGGAGGAGTACCCGTAGAGTTTTTTCATGCCCGACCGTTTTTGCGGGTTGTTGCTATTGCATAGCTATTTGTTGTAAGATGAAGTAAGGTTTGGGAGAAAGTCTGATGCTTTGGGCTACTCAAAGCTTTTCACCCACTCCCGACTTATACTAACTCAACAAGACCTTTGCATAACTCAATGCTTTTGACTGTTCGCCTGTTCTGGAGGCTGCCGTCAAGCTGTTGGTGTTCCTGTAACTATAACAACTACCTGATGTTATAGGACTGCGGAGATTGTTAGCCAAGCCGAACGTGCGTGACAAAGGTACTTATGCAAAAGTCTCTCAACAACACGGGGAGGACAAATGAAGGGCATTATCGTTATGGCACTCAAGGGTACCGTTGTCGATAACTTCGGCTACGAAGCCTGGCAAAAATCTCTCAAACGAGCGGGACTTCCGCCCCATTCGAACTTTCGCTCCACGGTGGATGTACCCGATGAAACCGTTGTCAGGGTTCTTGAGGCCGTTTGCGCCGAGCTTAACATCACCCTGGATCAGGCAGGAGAGGCCTTTGGGCATTACTGGATGCACAAAATTGTCCCCCGGGTGTATCCGGTGTTTACGTACAACATAAAAAGTGCTCGCCAGCTTCTGCTAAAAATGGACAAGATTCACGACATGGTAACCAGAACAATCGCAAACGCCCGACCTCCACGGTTCGAATATAGCTGGACCGACGACAACACCCTGATCATGACCTACAACTCACCCCGGGGGCTGATTTTTCTTCTTCCCGGTCTCATCAGGGGCGTTGGAAAATACTTTGAAGAGGAATTGAACGTCCGCAAGCTCAACAATACCGAGATCGAGGTTATCTTTCCCCCGGAAAAGGAAACAACGTAGTGGAAAGCTGCATCTTCTGTAAGATCATCGCCGGGGACATCCCCAGCGAAAAGGTGTACGAGGACGACCGCTTCTTCGCCTTCCGAGACATCAACCCCAAGGCACCGAGCCACTTTCTGGTCATCCCCAAAGAACACCTCCCCGGCGTGGCGAAGCTCTCTGACAACCCGGAGCTCCTCGGTCAGCTGATGATCCTCTCCGTCAGGCTCGCCCACGAAGAGGGACTGGCAGACTCTGGCTATCGCCTGGTCATCAACCAGGGCGAGGACGGCGGACAGAGCGTCGCCCACCTCCATGTCCATGTCCTCGGCGGACGCGCCCTCGCCTGGCCCCCGGGGTAATGCCAAAGTAGCTATAGATTACATGAAATACAATCCCGAACACCATCATCGTCGGTCAGTCCGTTTGACGGAATATGATTACGCTACGGTGGGCGCGTATTCTGTAACCATATGCGCCTATGGTTGGGAGTGTCTGTTCGGCAAAATCATTCGTGGACAGATGCGGTTGAATGATGTGGGGCGGATCATCCAGGAGGAATGGCAGAGAACCCCGCAATTGCGACCAAACGTGAAATTGGACACATTCATTACGATGCCAAACCATTTTCACGGTATCGTGGTAATTACGGAATCCCGTAGGGGCGTATTGCAATACGCCCCTACAATCGGTCAAAACCCCGGATTCCGTTCGCCGTCCCAAACCCTTGGAGCAATCGTTAGAGGTTTCAAATCCGCCGTAACTCGCCGTGTCAACCTGCTACACAACACGCCTGGCAGTAGGCTCTGGCAGCGGAATTATTACGAACACATCATCCGCGACGAAAAAGACCTGAGCGAGATACGGCGATACATTTCCCTCAATCCTCGCCTGTGGAAGTACGACGAAGAAAACCCCCTCGGCACCTTGTATCGTGAAAGGTGAATCGGTCTTGCCCCCAAAACTCAACCTCATCCTCTCGCCACCGACCGCCCCAGAGCGGAACATGGCTCTCGACGAGGCTCTTTTCAAAGTCGCTCTGTCTGGCGAGGGCGAGCCGACCCTGCGGATCTACTCCTGGGAGCCGCCGGGGATCAGCCTGGG
>JAIOSI010000196.1 GCA_021107695.1 bacterium | reverse complement strand
TGCTTCCGGGTGTTGACCACGGTGAGGACTCGTCTGTTCTCTCGCATTCGCTCGGCAAGCTCCTCCACCGTGAGGGGAGTTTCCTCGACCTTAACCTTCACCCGCTGGAAGACCTCTTTCTTAAACAACTCAACATGATCCTCCATAATCTCTCGCACACCTTCAAGCCCCTGCAGGAAATCCTCACTTTTCTCCAGAGCAGGCTGGGTCGCCGTGCAGAGAACCACACTGCTGTTGTACTGCTCGCTGAGAACCCGCAACGCCGTGATCGAGGGCAGCAGGTACTCCGTGGGGATCATCTGTGCTTCATCGAGGATAATCACTGCGTCCATCATGTTGTGAAGCTTACGGTTCAGGGAGGAACGATGATGGAATAGCGACTCGAAGAACTGGACGTTCGTGGTTACCACCAGCGGCGCGTCCCAGTTCTCGGTGGCTTTCTTCCACTGCTCAACGTCATCGTCGTTGGCTTTCTCCTCCCCCTTTTTGAAGAAATCTGAGGGGTCGAAGTTGCTGTGATGTTCTAAAACAGCCTCGCCTCCCAGGTACTCCCGGAAGACCTCGGCGTTCTGCTCGATAATGCTGGTGTAGGGGATGACGTAGATGATCCGCTTTAGCCCGTGGCGTTGAGTATGTTCCAGCGCAAAGGCGAGGGAAGAGAGTGTCTTGCCGCCACCGGTGGGGACGGTGAGAGAGAATAGCCCGACCGGCTCTTCGGCAGCCCGCAGGCACTGGTTGCGAATCTCTGTACGCTCCTGATTCAGGACGGAGGGATTATCGCCGTTGAACTTTTCTACAATACTGGCAAAGAAACTCTCGTGGAGCTTACGCAAACAGGGCCAAAGATTACGCCGACCGGATTGCTCTGGATTCATAAAGTGTTCGGTGTCGAGGAAGTCGCCATCGACCAAACAGGAGTACAGGAACTTGACTAGGAAGTAGAGGGAATAGCTGAAGTATGGCTGACTCTTGTCCGTAAACTGTCCTGCCACGTCGGCTGTACCCAGCGTAATTTCATCAAGCATCTGTCGGGGGAACTCCGAATAGTCCTTCAGTGGCTTTACATTGACTCGACTCTTCAGGCTTGGACCCTCCAGCTTGCCGTCATCGCCGTTGGGCAGACCGCCGTGATGCCCGGCGATGGCATAGCCCAGCAACCAGCCGATTGATTCTTTTGTGTACAACTCTTCCACGGCAACCCTCGCCCCGGCGGTGGAGTGATCCGGTCCCCGTCGCTTCGACTTCTTGTCCCCTGAGGAGGTAACCTCGTCGATGAAACGCTGGAAGACAGGCGAATACTTCCCAGCATCGTGGAGCAGACCCGCTGCCCTTGCCCACTGCTGCCAGCCTTTGCCAGCGGAGAACTTAGCAGCTAACCTGGCTACACCGGTCAGGTGGTCTTCGAGTAGCTGATCCTTGCCAGCTTCGTCTCGACGAGCGATATATTTAGTCATCATTCTCTCCTGGATTATTGCTAAGACAGTCTACATTGAATATCACATGATTTAACAGAGAACACCCTAACATACTCACAGATTTTTGCAATGCGTTTTAGACGAAACACCCAACTATTTTGCCACATGAAAAAAGGACGGGAGCAATCCCGTCCTTTCGTCATCTTAAATCTGGAAAAACTGTTCAGGCGCGGATCATCACCAAAAGCATCTTGGCTTTGCTTATGGCGGTAAGAGCGTGGGGTACATCGGCGGGCATAATCAGCATCTCGCCAGCCCTTACCCGGTGTGGAGTTCCGGAGAGGGTGATCTCCATCTCGCCATCCACAATCTGCACCAGAGCGTCGAAGGGCGTGGAATGCTCGCTGAATTCCTGTCCCTGGTCAAAGGCGAAGAGCGTTACCGTACCGACCTTCTCCTTGATGATGGTGTTGCTGACGACAGCTCCGTTTTGATAATCCAGTAGTCCGGCAAGGTCAACCACCCGACCGACAAGTTCACTTTTGTTCTCGTTCATTGGTCTCCTTTGGATTTTACCTCTGGGATACTTTTGCATAATTCATCTTTGACTTGCACGCCTGGTTTTGGCTGAATCCGTCGCTAGTCTGTAACCACTGGTATCTGTGTATGGTTACGAAAAATCAAACAGCAGCCTCCGTGGTCAGCGAAAAGTCGAATCCGACGAATTATTCAAGAGTCTCCCCCTGAGTTACGATGTCGGGATGATAATCAAGCGATAGAGACAATTCTTTGACCCATGTCAAGAACATTGAAGTTAGTAAAATGCAACTACAAATTTTCCGAAACAGAGAAAATAGAGCTTGACAGAAATAAATAAATAGTACAGGTTGTGTATGTGCTGTTGTGTTGGTTGAAAGATTAGGCGTATATTCGCCTGATGCAATATCCACCATACTACTGTCCCGGGAGATGTTATGGATTTCTCCGAATGCCCGTCCATTACCAAGTGTCCGTTCTTCAACTGTCTGAATCTGCCCGGCACCGCCAACGTGCTAAAGAACCTCTACTGCAAGCTGCGCTATGAAAAATGTCACCGATATCAGATAAAACAGCGTGGCGCGGCGGTTCCGGAAACGCTCTGGCCCAACGGACAGATGGCAGGGAAAGAGCAGCGAAGGTAAGAGCTGGATGCAATACGCCCCTGTCGATCTGCCAAAGTTACGATTGCATTGTAAGTGTAGTTGCCAAATTAGAATACACGCAAAAGACGGTCGCCGGAGCGACCGTCTTCAATAGTTATCTAAACCCAGCTGATTCAGCAGGTTTTACTCAGCAGGACCAGCGGTTCCGCCAACCAGCTTTGCTAGGCGGGACTTACGGCGACTGACCGCCTTCTTGTGCAGGATGCCCTTCATCCCCGCTTTATCGAGCAGGCTGGAAGCGGCACGATAGCTGGAAAGTGCCTCTTCGGTGCGACCTTCCTCGGCGGCAAGGCGAAC
>JAIOSI010000079.1 GCA_021107695.1 bacterium | reverse complement strand
CAGAGCGACCACGTTGCTCTCCATCCGCCAGACCGGTTCCAGACCGCCCACGGTGATGTAACAGCGCAGGTCGTCCTTCTTCAGTCGTTCCAGATCAGCCGCCAGCTCCTCGGCATCGAAGCGTCCCGCCATGGGGATAATCCCGGCTAGGAGGTCAGCGTGGCGGATGCCCATGTAGAAGCTGTAGCTGCCACCCTGAGAGAAGCCACCGAGGTAAAGCCGCTTCGTGTCCACCGGGTAATCGTCGAGCAGGTCTGCCAGCAACTCCAGCAGGTATAGCTCACCAACAGGTGCCTCGCCCCAGCTGAAGCTACTCATGCCGAAGATTTCCGGTCCGTAGGGAACGACGTAGATCAGCCCGCGCCCGGTGAAGGTCTCGACAAACTCTTCCTGGCAAAAGGCGTCGGGGTTGCTGCCGTAACCGTGGAGCATGACCAGCAGCGGGTAGCTTTCCGTTTCGTCGTAGTCGTCGGGAAGGAAAATGTTCGGTTGCCAGTCAATGGCACGGGCGGTCTCAATTTCTTCGTCAGCTCGCTCCACCAGTGCCTTGAAACCAGCACTATCGCGGATGTTGTCGAAGTCCGGATCCCCTTCGAAGAGGCAGATTCCCAGATCGACGGCGATCTCCAGCCACTGCAGAGCCAGCTCCTCCTCACCAGCCAGAGAATAGCTACAGGCGCAGTTGTACGCCACTCCGGGGTTGCCCTCGTTTGACTCAAAGGCGATGTCGAGGAGGTTCGCCGCCTCGGCAAAGTCGCCCTCATCATAGGCTGCCATGCCCAGGGCGTAGTAATCGGGGGCTTCTTCGGCGACGGACATAGCGCAAAGAACTCCCAGAATCCCAATCAGCAGCAGATAACGTTTCATCTTGATTCTCCCTGAAAGATAACTCGAGCATCATCCTTCAGGATACTCCAACCACCTGGCAATGGCAAATGAAAAGGAGCCAGCGAGAATGCTGACCCCTTTTCCCAAAATCCATTTTCTAAAAATCGTCTAGAACATCGCCTTGATCTCACCGAAGGTGGTTTCCTCCACCGTAACACCAGTCTCGTCAGCGATACGCACATTGTCGATCATCAAGCCGTCAATCTGATAAATCCGGTCTGTCCCAAAGAGTCTGAAGGAGAGCTTAACGTTGCTATTTTCAGCAATATAGGTCGAGAGATCGTAATCTACGTTCTCCCAAGTGTGAGGACTACCTCAACAATCATATGCGCCGATATTGCCATCGGCGTAGGTATGCTCCAGTGCAACGTCAGAGCTTGACCAATCATCCGTCGAGACCAGAATCTGGAAGACGATGTCGCAGCTGGCGAAGTAATCCAGGACAAAGTCCATGTTCAGATTAATAAATGTGTAGCCAGTGGCATCGAAGGAGATGCTGTCCATACGAACCTCAAAGTCGAAGTTCGTCTCGTCCGGTGCGTAGGTAACCCGCGCCACATGTCCGTCGTCGTTGCCACTACCATAGGAATAATCAGCCCAGCCAGTGTTACCGCCAGCGTTGCCATCGATAATAACCCAGCCAGCGGGCGGAGTGTTGATGTCCCAGTTGCCTGGGTTATCCCAGTCCTCGAAAAACAGTTGCCCCGTTGTTTCGTAACCAGCCAGTTGAGCCGTGACTGCCGTCGCCATAACCGACGAGGCAAGAACGACCACAACCAGCAAAATCAACTTTCTCATGCTCTCTCCTTTTGCTCTTTTTTTTTGGGGGGGAGGGTTCTAATGAGTTTTGGATGGAAAGTCCCTAGCCTTCCACGAGCCAGAGCTTTGCTTAAATAAGCCTTGATGTCAAGGGTAATTCCGTTTGTGTGTTGTTGCGGGGGCGAATCTTCTGTTCACCCTTTTGGGGAATGTGGAGCATATTTCAGATTCTGCGGGTTGACCGCAGTATCTGCCCAACGAATGCACCTACAGAATGCCAAACTCGGCAATTCGCAACAATCTCGTGCTATAATCAATGGTTGTTGAAAGAGATTCACTTAAGCACCGTTTCGTTCTGCACCTCAAGGAAACCATGCCGACCCCGATTAAACACATCCGCAACTTCTCGATCATCGCCCACATTGATCACGGCAAAAGCACCCTCGCCGACCGGATGCTGGAGTTTACCGGCACCATCGAGAAACGCCGCCTCCACGCCCAGATGCTCGACACAATGGAACTGGAGAAGGAGCGGGGGATCACCATCAAGGCGCAGAACGCCCGGATGAGTTTTGACGCTGCCGATGGCGAGACCTACGAGCTGAACCTGATCGATACCCCCGGTCATGTGGACTTCACCTACGAGGTCAGCCGCGCCCTGGCGGCCTGTGAGGGTGTGCTGCTGATCGTGGACGCGACTCAGGGGGTTGAGGCACAGACCGTCGCCAACCTTTACCTGGCGATGGGACACGACCTCACCGTCATTCCGGTCATCAACAAGATTGACCTGGCGACGGCTCAACCAGAGAAAGCCGCCGAAGAGGTGCTTAACCTGATCGGCGATCCCGACTCGCCCTTCTACTTTGTCTCTGCCAAAACAGGGGAAGGCGTGGAAGACCTGCTCAACGCCGTGGTCGAGCTGATTCCAGC
>JAIOSI010000199.1 GCA_021107695.1 bacterium | reverse complement strand
GGTCGTTCATTTCCTTCAGGCTGCTGGTCAGCTTGACGAGCTCTTCCTCGGACTTGCCGTGAGAGAACTCTCGCACCGCCGGAGAGCGTTTGCCCTCAATTAGATCCTGCGCCAGCTCGTACCAGAGGCGATAGTTAGACTTTATCGCTGTGGGCAGCACCTCAACGCTGGTCAGGTTGCCATCGTGGTCAAGCTCTGCCAGCACGGAGACGGTGCGCTTGACCTCGTCGGGGCGCAGGGAGCAGACGAAGTTGGAGAGCCGCTCCGGCAGCATCGGCAGCACCCGATCGGGGAGGTAAACGCTGGTTCCCCGCTCAAAGGCTTCCTCGTCCAGCTCGCCACCAATCGCCACGTAGTGAGAGACGTCAGCGATGTGAACACCGAGCTTCCAGCCATCATCAGTCTTCTCCAGACTCAGAGCGTCGTCGAAGTCCTTTGCATCGATCGGGTCAATCGTGATGATGTAATCCTCGGTCAGGTTGCGTCGCCAGCCCCACTCGGTTTCAGGAATCTCCGGCTTGCACCCTTCGGCCTCTTTCAAGACCTCTTCGGGGAAATCGTCGAACAGTTCATGTTTGCGAATGATCGCCAGAATATCCACACCGGGGTCGCTTGGTTCGCCAAGCACTTCAACTATCTTGCCCACCGGAACCTGACGGGGTGAGTCCCACTCCAGTACCTCGGCAACAACGATCTGCCCCGCCATTGCTCCGTTCCAGTTATTGTTTGGGACAGCAACATCCACATGGATGCGCATATCCAGCGGATCGACAAAGCCCACTCCGGCACGTTCCTTGAAGGTACCGACGATGGTCTCGCGGGCGCGTTTGAGAACCCGAATCACCTTCGCCTCGGAACCTTCCCGCCGGGAACCGCTGCTGACCCGCGCCACGACGTGGTCTCCGTGGATGGCGGTGCCAAAGTTCCCGCGACCGACGTAGGCATCGGGCTGAGTATCGTCGTCTGAGGTAATGAAGGCAAAGCCCCGTTCGTTCCCCCGCAGGCGACCGACTATCAGGTCCATCATCCGGGGTAAACCATACCGCTCGCTCTTGGTGCGGAAAAGTTTCCCCTCCGCCTCCAACAGGTCAAGCACGTCTAATACCGCCTCTTCGTTGGCGGAGAGCTCCTCCACCAAACGGTCGGGATAGACCGGGCTGGTTATTTTTTCTTCAAAGAGCTTGAGGATATTCGCCTGGAGGCGTTCTTCTGTGGTCATCGTCAATCCTTAGCGTTAGAGGGTACTCACAAGTATCTTTTGTTAACGACAAGGTATCACGGTGAGGCCGGAGTTTCAAGCCTTTTGGGGCTTGTGAGATAAGCGACCCTATGTTAATCTACCGCCGCGTTAAAGCTAGTTCATCTTTTCACAGGCAACGTCAAGCGTTGCATCTTGCTTTCGCGGCTGAGATGACAGACATTTTACATCTACCACAGTTGCTCACAAAAGCAGTTTGGTGAGCGTGAGTACCGTACCACCGCAAAACCACAACAAACTAACGCTTCTTGCTTAACTTTCGTTCCACCGTTAACAAACCTCACCCGGGGGGGCGCAGAAGCCCCCGTCGAAACGGAGAAACATGAGCTCCCGATTGACGAGCGAAGTTTTACATCCCTACAAGGTCAAATACCTTACCAACCGTCCGCAGGAAGAACTGCGCAAGCTGGCTCTGGAACATACGCCAGCTATGATGGAAACCGCCTACGGCAACCTCAACAAGGTTACCTTTAACAAGGCTCGTAAGGCAGCCTGGACTTACATCATCGCTCCGGCAGCTGATGCTGACCAGTATTCCGGCAAGCTCATTGACGCTGACAAAGCAGAGAAACTCCTCGACAGCGTCAAAGAGTACGTTGAAAAGGTCGGAACTCTGATCGAGGTTCAGGGCTACGAGAGTCTGGGAACACGGGCGGTCGGCGTTCAGTGGCTCTTCACCCCGGAGATCGCCAACGTCGCCGGAATGCAGCAGGTTATGGCATTTCCCCGCGACATGGTCGAGACCAAAGAGCAGCTCGCCGCTCCCTTCAAGGCAACCCTGCGCCTGGTGATGGTTCCCGGTCTCAAGGCAGAGGGAATGCCCGGTGGTCAGGCGATGCTGGTTGATCTTGAGAACTGGACCAGCTATGTTATTGGTGCCGATTACTTCGGCGAGAGCAAAAAGGGCGCGCTGCGGATGCTCAACGAGTACGTCTATCAGCGCAACGGTCTCACGCTCCACGCCGGAGCCAAAGCGGTAACCATCGACGGCAAGACCATCACGATGGCGATTCTCGGTCTCTCCGGAACCGGCAAGACCACGACTACCTTCTCTAAGCAGGGTGAACTGACCCAGCCGATCCAGGACGATATGATCTCCCTCTGGCCCGGTGGTGAGGTTTCGATCACCGAGAACGGTTGCTTCGCCAAGACATACGGTCTGACCGAAGAGGCCGAGCCGGTTATCTATCGCGGTACCATCAGCCCCAGTGCCTGGACGGAGAATGTCTTTGTCAGCAAAGACGGCAGCTTTGAGTTCTCCAAGGGTCGGATCAACCCCGAAGAGACCAAGCACTACAAAGAGATTCTCGACCTGACCCGTGCCCCGATGGACAACGTTGAGAAGTTCATCAAGGGCGAAGTCAAGATTGACGAGATCGTTAACGAAAACGACATCCCCGAAGATGGCTGGGACTTTGCTGTCTGGACTCAGAACGGTCGTTCGATCATCCCGATGAGTTCCATCGAGGACGCTGCTGACCTGAATAACGTGCCGCCAGTGAAGTCCATGGGTATCCTCAACCGCGATGAAGGCGACGACGCTGCCTTCCCCGGCATCATCCGCTTCGTCTCACCAGAGCAGGCCGGTGGCTACTTCATGCTCGGCGAAACCACCAAGACCTCTGCTGCTGGTAAAGACCGTGGTCGTACCCGCAGCCCGTTCACTCAGCCCTTCTTCCCGCGCCATTTTGGTCTCCAGCCCAAGCGTTTTGCCAAGCTGGTCGCCACGATGCCGGGAACCGTTACCTGGGCGATGAACACTGGCTGGGTCGGTGGCGATGCCCTCGACGTTAAGGCTGGTAAAGCTCTAAAGATCAAGATCCGCCACTCCTCCGCCATGCTGGAAGCGATGCTCTCCGGTAAGGTTGCCTGGAAAAAAGACCCCGACTTCGGTTACGAAATCGTGGATATTGACCATCCCGACAGTGCCGAGCTGCTGAAGAAGGTTCCGGCGGAGATTCTCAACCCGGTGGTCTTCTTCGAGAAGGCCGGGCGCATGGACACCTACCGCACCTGGGTTACGAAGATGAAGAAAGAGCGTCGCGAGTTCCTGGAGAAGTACGAGGTTGATGAGAACATCATCAAAACCGTCTGCGGCTAGCTCGCTGCTCAGCGTATCTGTACGAAAAGAGGAAGGCTTCACGCTTTCCTCTTTTTTTAGAATCCGATGCTAATTTCACAAGGGGTACAGCATGCCGTACCCCTACGGCTAATTACTCTGTCTCCAGCTCTTCGTCGCCTTCAACCTCAATCACCAGTTCCTCAACCGAGGCTAGCTTTATTTCCTCAATGGGACGGATGCCCAGCGGGTCGGGGTTCTCCGCCGTTGCCGCTTCGGATAGCTCCAGGAACTCGCCATAGCTGATAACACGAGCATCGTTGATCACTACGCCGACATAAACCTCGTGGACGATCTCCATTCCGGCGATGACCGTGCCGAAGATGACATACTCGCCATCGAGGTGAGGACGAGGCGAGAGGCAGATGTAGAACTGACTGCCGGCGGAATCGTACTCCACGGCGCGCGCCATTCCGACTGCTCCCTCCAGGTGCGGCAGGCTGGCATCCTCAAAATCAATCTGCCAGCCCGGTCCACCGGAGCCAGCCAGAGCAGGGTTATCCCAAACAGGGCAACCCGCCTGAATCACATGGCTTTTCTCAACCCGGTGGAAGCCAATGCCGTCGTAGAAGTCCTCGGCGATGAGCTTCGTGAAGTTGTCAACGGTGTCTGGATTGACCGAGTCGTGGAGCAGAATCCAGATGTTACCGATGTCTGTCTCCAGAACGGCGACCGGGGTGTCGCTATCCGCGGCAGGAACCAATCCATCACCTCCACAGGCGGTCAGAGAAACGAGGGCAACGGCTAAACTCAGAGCGAGCAGAGTTGTTTTTATCATGGAGTGTCCTTGGCATCAGAGTTATGGGAGTATGACCGAATAATGGCGGCTAGTCCGGCAATCAGCCAGAAAAATGGAAAGTACACCTTTGAGCGATAGCCGTACTTCAGCGTCAGCCCACCGACCACGGCACCGAGGAGGAACCCGCCCGCCAGTACCAGAATCAGCTTATGGAGGAAGTCGCGGGAGTCGAGCAGCCCCATGCCTGCTCCCAGTAGAGCCATGAACAGCCAGAGCGGGGTTAGCGAAGCGACGCCAAAACGCAGCAGCACACCGAGGTTCTTCCAGCGGCGGGTCAGGGTCTGCCGTCCGGTGGAATACGAGGCGGTTAGCTTATCAACCAGCGGGTCAAGGGAATCCTCGAGCGGCTGCCGTCCGACCAGTCCTCGTTTGCCGTAAAGGAAGCTGATTCGACTCTTGTTCTTTGACAGTAGAGCCAGTGTCTCGGCTCTGCTACTTCGGAAAAATCCAGGACGCAGTGCAACCGGAAAGCCCTCGACCGAAGCTGGCACACCAACCCGCGCCTCTCTACTTCCGAGGAACCACCGCCAGCTCTGGGTCATCTCATTGGCATGGAGAACCGCTGCCTCTGCTCCGCCGTCCCTGCCCGATTCTTCTACCTCCGACGAAAGCAGCCGTCCGACAACCAAGCCAACTTTTTCATCAGCCAGCGAGGCGAGCAACCGACGGATACCCCCGACGGTCAATCGCCCTCCGGCGGGAAGTATCAGAATCCGCCCCGCTGCCTCTTCGGCTGACTCTACCACAGGAAAACCCACTCGGCGGTGATAGTCGGCGACCTCTCCGGTAGCCAGAATCACCCCGCCAGGCCGTCTGTCTTTGATCGTACTGGTTGATCGCTGTGGTCGGACGAATAGCAGTACAAAAGGATAAACCGCCCAGGGCAGGGCAAAGAGAGATAGACCGATTATTACCAGCCAGAGATACCCGGTCATGGTGCCTCTGGATCAACGGCGGCGGCTCGATCCTCACGGGTAGTAACCCGGGCGGCGTTGTGCTGGGCGAGGGTCTGGCTGAAGGTATGCGTGCCGTCGCCATTGCTGACAAAGAAGAGGTAATCGTGCTGATCCGGGTTGAGAGCGGCTGCCAGGGCGGCGCGTCCGGGGTTGCAGATCGGTCCCGGCGGCAGCCCGGCGTTCTGGTAGGTGTTGTAGGGATTCTCCACCTTCAGGTCGCGGTACTCCAGCACCTGCTTATGCTCGCCCAGGGCGAAGAGGACGGTGGCGCAGCTCTCCAGAGCCATCCCCCGCTCCAGGCGGTTGGCGAATACCCCGGCGATGCGAGAGAACTCGGCGAAGCCGGCTCCCTCCGCCTGCACAACGGCGGCGAGGGTCAGGGTTCGATGACGGTCGGGTATTTTGCTAAAGTCAGCGGTCAGCTCCTCCCAGACCCGGTCTCCCTGATCGAGAAGCAGTCTCACCAGTCCCGCTGTGTCAACATCCACAGCAATTTCGTAGGTCTCCGGGTAGAGGTAGCCCTCGACAGAGTCAACGCCGTATCGCTCGGCAACGAGCTGTTCTGCCAGATTCAGGAACTCCCCGGCATCGCAGAGTCCCTGCTGCTCCAGTCGAGTAGCAATCTCCGCCGCCTGAAGCCCCTCCGGGATGGTGAAACGGGTGGTCAGCACCTCTCCCGTAGTCAGCACAGCGGCGATGTCCGCGAAGCACGCTGGCGTATTCAGCCGATAGGTTCCCGCCTTCAGTTCGCTGTCCAACCCCTCCAGCTTGAGGAAAAGCCTGAAGAGGTCAGGATACTCCGTTACGCCTTTCTCGCTCAATAGCGCGGCGACCTCTCCGGCTCCCGTGCCAGGGGAAATCTTTAGCGTAACCTCGCCCGTTGGATCAATGGAAGAGTAGCTGAGTTGATTGAACCAGACGTAGATCGCCACTGCGCTGATAACAATCAGCGCGAGCAGAGAGAAGAGAATCCAGCGGGCTTTTGTTTTCATCAAAGCAGTTTCTGTGGTGGTTTTTGAAAGGGGCTAGAGGTCAACCGGTGGCAGAGCTTCGGTGTTCTCTGGAGCAGGCTGCTCTGTGCCACCGCCGCTAATCTGCGCATTCACACGGATTGGCTCGCGCTTGCTGTCGTCGTAGTCAACTCGACCGTAGATCAGACTAACCGCCACACCACCGACGATACTCACCAGCAGTCCACCGAACGCCCACAGTCCCAGCAAGCCACCGAACTCGTAGGTCAGGTACTTGTTCAGAGCATCGGGCAAGCCACCAAGAAGCCAGACCGCCGCGCCGAAGACAATTCCTTTGATGAACCCTATTCCCCAGACGTGCTGTTCCACAGCGGCGTAGAACAGCCCCCAGACAAGCCCGACGAGGAATCCAACGCCGATTCTTGCCAGGTAGTAGATGAACCCCAGGCTGCGGAATGGTACCGAGGCTTTCTCAGCCACGACGACCTCGCCGTGGGCGGTTTCGGCAGCCTCATCCGCCTCAACCACCTCTGCAACAGGCATCATCGTTGTGGCG
>JAIOSI010000080.1 GCA_021107695.1 bacterium | reverse complement strand
CGGCAGTAACGTCGCCTGGCTTGCCGGAGTTGATTCCGCTGAGAACCTCTCTGCTGCCGTCGGTTCCGAGGGGCAGATCTGGCTCAATCAGGGCGGCGGCTGGTCGCTCTATTACGAAGACGCCGCCTACCTCTGGCGGGCGGTCAATGTATCCAGCAGCGGGGTTATCCTTGTCGTTGGGGTCGAGCTTGCCAGCGGTGAGGGCTGCTACGCTCTCTTCTCTCCGCCGGATACCCCTGCTCCGGTAACCATCTCCACTCTGGAGCGGCTGGAGGATGGTCAGCTCACCGGCGACGACACCGCCTGGCTTGTTGATCGCAATGGTGTCCTCGCCCAGCTTGACCACGGGGTTTCAACCCAAAAGGCGACCCTCGGCTTCATCGCTCGTGGGCTGTCGGCGATTGACGATGCCACCTGCTGGGTCTGCGGAATGGGTGGCAGCATCTCCCGCTACTCCAATGGACAGGTAAAGAGCTTTGCTACCGACAGCAGCGAGGCATTTGAGTCGGTCATCCTCACCTCAGCGGAGGAAGGCTTCCTCGCCGCCCAAACCCAGGTGTTTACATATAGATAGCAGCGCAAGGACGTTGCATCTTGCTACCGGGCTGCGCCCAGAACACCTTGCGAAATCCCCCGCTCCCATTGGTCGCTACATTCTTTCCAACTTTCACGACGACAACGTAGGGCGGGCATTTTAATGCCCGCCGTGTCCCTACAAAATCACAGTCGACCATATCAGTGGTTTTTGTGTATTTAGCATCAGTCTCACTCTTTTCACCTTCCCTCCTCTGGGGGGAAGGTGAGGGGTGGGGATGATTCACAAAGGGCGGACACATAGGTCCGCCCCTACAAGACCGTTAAGAGTTTAGAAGTGGTCAACCCGTTCTATTTTTTTCCTCTCTCTACTCTGTAAGATGGATTCACAAAGGGCGAATACAAGATTCGCCCCTACAGAAACCAGCAGGTTTCAAACCCATGTCTAACTCTCTAACCATCAATGTTGACTACCCCCGCGCTGCGGACTGGCCTCCCGCCGGGGAGCTTGTCCACCTGAGCGAGCTTCCCCGACCAGCGGGGCGGAGCCTCTATCGCGTCCTGCGTGGTGCCGCCGGTCAGCCCCATTATCGGCGAATCTACCTGGTCTGCTACAACCGCAACACCGTGGGAAGACGACTCGCCAACGCCGCCCTGCGGATGGCGGAGGAGGTCTGGCTGGTTCCTCAGGTGCAGGCGGTAGGACGGCTGACGAAGGCTGGCTCGCTCTGGCGGCTGCCCAAGCTGGGGCGGGTACTGCCTCTGCTGGCGGCACGAGCCTTCAGGCGAGCAGTGCTTGCCAGTCCGCCAAGGGGAACCGAGCGACCGTACGGCGGAATCCTCTTCCTGCCCCACGGCTATCACCCCACCACTGGCGGCATCGAGACCTGGATGAGCAACGCCGCCGAGGGGATTCACAAAGCCGGAGTGCCGATTCGGGTACTCGACCAGCATCGCTTCGGCTGGCGGAAGCACGACGCTGCCTCCCCGGTACCGATTGAGCGAATCTTCACCGGACCACGGGATCGTCTGAACGAGATTGTAAGGTTAGCCAGGCGAGCCGGAGCGGCAACGGCTCTACTCCCCGGTAAGCCACCCTCGCGCAAGGTGTTAGAGATGGTCAGCGGTTTCCTGAGCGGGCAGTACCTCCCCGGAGTTTGCGCCTTCCTCTCTTTCTACGAAGCCGCTTGTCGGGCGATTGCCACAGGCAAGCCGGACTCGCTCCACACCGGAATCGCCAACCCCGAAGGTCCGCTGCTCTACCTGCTCTCGGCGATTACCGGGATTCCTTACCTGATCTATTCTCATGGGACAGAGAACGTCTCCTTCGTTAACCATCGCCGCCTGAGCGGCTTCTATAACGAGTGCTTCCGAGCGGCGACCCGAACGGTGAACAATGCCGGCTACTGCCGAGAGATAGTGGTCGAGCAGCAGGGTGCGCCCCGGGAGCGGGCAAAGGTAATCAACCCCGGAGTGGACTTCCGCCGCTTCTCCACCCCGGTTCCGCAGGAGAGACTGACCGAACTCCGTCGCCGTTACAAACTGCCCGATGGAGCAAAGCTGTTGCTAATCCTCGGACGGGTCGTCCCCCGGAAGGGCTTCGACACCACGGTGAAGTCCCTCCCCGCCGTGCTGGCGGAGTTCCCGGAGACCGTCCTGCTCCTCGGCGGCACCGGAGAGTATCTGCCGCAGGTTCGTAAGCTGATCGAAGAGCTGGGTCTGGGCGAGCGGGTGCGCCTGCTGGGACGGGTTCCCGACGACGAAATGACGGCGCACTACCAGCTTGCCGACCTCTTTGTGATGCCGAGCCGGGACGAGCCGAAGGGCTTCTTCGAGGGCTTCGGCATCGTTTACATCGAGGCGGGAGCCGGAGGAACACCCTCCATCGGCACCCACTCCGGCGGTATCTCCGACTCCGTTCACGACGGCGAGACCGGGCTGCTCTGCGAGCCGAAGAACCCCATCGACCTGGCGGAGAAGATTCTGACCCTCTGGCGTGATCCAGCTCTGCTGCGGCGGCTGGGTGAAGGAGCGCGAGCCTGGGCGGCGGAGCTGGACTGGGATAAGGTTGCCCAACGTACCCTTGATATTGATCGGGAGATGGTGGAAGAGGCAAAACGGGGAGACTGGCAGCCGCCAGAGTAAGCACCTCTCCTCTCCCCAGAGGGAACAGCAATCGTGATATTTTGTAGGGGCGAACCAATTTATTCGAGATTGGTATTCGCCCTTTTCTCAAACACAAAAAGGGCAACCACAGGGGGTTGCACCCACAATACCTTGAAGATGTTTGACCCGTAGGGGCGCAGCGTGCTGCGCCCTCGATATTACAAGGAGCAGGTATAGAACGACACCTGTACCCCCAGCACCCACTGAAACCACCGCACGCTTTTTCGGGTCATACGGGTGAGGGGATTAATCCCTTCATCGTTTT
>JAIOSI010000232.1 GCA_021107695.1 bacterium | reverse complement strand
GAGGGCTGCACTGGCGCGGGTATTGGCTGTGTCCAGTGCAAGCGGAAGCTGGCAGAGAACATGGAGAAGGTGTTAGGGTCAATCCGCCGCAAAGCAGAGGAACTGCGCAGCGACCCCAACTACATCCACGATGTCCTCAACGACGGTGCGAAGCACGCCGGAGCAATCGCCGCCGAGGTGGTTGACGAAGCCCGCGCAGCAATGGGTTTGAAACGGCAGCAATAGTCGCCGCATCCAATTTGACACCGTAGGGGCGAACCTTGTGTTCGCCCTTTTGTACTATCGAGGGCGCACACGCAGGTGCGCCCCTACCAGCGTATTCCAGACAACCACAAGGGAAGTATCGTAGGGGCAACCCTTAGGTCGATCCGCGAAAGTGTCCCGGGTTAAGAACAAACTCTTCCCGTAACCAGTGGAAGAATATTCAGATATAAAAAGGAGACCAACTGGTCTCCTTTTGCATTATTTAACCGAACTCAGCCGTTACTCCAGCCAAAGCTCCTCGTGATGTTCCTGTGCTGCGGCGAGCAGGGGACCACGGATAATCAGCACCAGTCCCCGCGCTCCGGTAGCCGCCAGGGCGACCTCCCGCCCCGGGCGCAGACCGTAGGCGTTGGCAGCCCGCTGAGGGATGATCAGCCGCTGGTTATGCTCGGCAAGCAAGCCCTCACCGAGGAAGATGTCGTCGGTCAGTATCCCGTTAAGTACGTCTTTTTCAAGGGCATAGACCTCTTGTTCACCAGCGACGATCGGTCCGTGGGGGCTGCCCTGCATCACCAGAACCCGCATCTTTGAGGTAAGACCGTACATCCCCGCCGCCTCGCCCAGAGGCAGGGAGTAGTCTTTGGCGACCCTGGTCAGCCCAAAGAACTTTTTACCGTTAATCGTTAGCGACAAGGCAACACTCCACTAAATGTCAGGGAGATTCTACCACACCAGCTTGAAGCTGGACACTCTTTCGCGGCAATGATCTCCGCCAAATAACACCTATCCCCGCGTTTGGTGTCAACCAAATCGGACTGCCCGTAGGCAGCAGCTTGAAGCTGGACACTCTTTCGCGGTTAATGACCTCCGCCAAATAACACCTAGCCCCGCGTTTGAAGACAACTACTCGGCATGACCACAGCGGTGGCAGCGCATTTTCTTATAATACGGCTCGCGCCAGGGGAAGCCGCAGTTGGGGCATTCCGACTCCACCGGCTTGCGGTTGCACGAGAACTTGCACTCAGGATACTTGTCGCAGGCGTAGAACTCGTTGCCGTAGCGGTTCATCCGGGCGACCATCTCGCCGTCGCAGTTCTCCTCGGCACAGGGCAGGTTCAGCTTTGTAACCGGAGCTGCCTTCTTCTTCTCCGGTGGTTTGGAGCCTTTTATCTTGATGATATTCCGGCACTTGGGGTAGTTCGGACAGCCCCAGAACTCGCCCCAGCGTCCCTGCTTCTTCTGCATCTTAACGTTGCAGTCCTCGCACATCGGGGCGTTGGGGTCGTCCTCTGGTGGAGCATCGGGAACGATCTTGCCGTCGTCATCCCGACTGAAGTTGAGAATCCCCCGGCAATCGGGGTACTTCGTGCAGCCGAGGAACTCGCCACGCTTGCCCTTGCGCACCTTCATCGGCGCGCCGCAGGTCGGGCATTTGATCTCGACCTTCTCTACCTCGACTGCCTCCGCCGTGCCATCGCCGTTGATCTTCAGCGGGCGAGTGTTCTTGCAGTCTGGGTAGCCGGTGCAGGCGAGGAACGGTCCGTAACGACCGTCCTTTTTTTCCATCTGCTTACCGCAGAGGTCGCAGGTCAGGTCGCCCTTAATCTCCTCGACCTCCTGTCGCTCAATCAGGGTGATTGCCCCGTTTTCGTCGCGAGCGAAGTCCGAGGTGTAATCGCAGTCAGGGTACGTCGAGCAGCCGAGGAAGGCCCCGGCACGACCGTACTTGATCGCCAGGTGAGAGCCGCACTTCGGGCAGAGTGGTTCCCTAAGCTGGGTCAGCTTCTCCCGCTGCTTCGGAAGCTCCGCCTTCGCCTTTTCAAGCTCCTTTTCAAAGCCGCTGTAGAAGTCGCCCAGAACCTTCGTCCGTTCTTTATCGCCACGGGCGATGTCGTCCAGTTCCTCTTCCAGCTCGGCGGTGAAGTCAACCTTGAGCAGGTGGGGGAAGCTGGCGACCAAAAGGGTATTGACCAGTCGTCCCAGCTCTGTGGGGACGAAGCTGCGCTTCTCGTTCAGAACAACGTAATCCCGTGCCTGCAAAGTGGAGATAGTCGCGGCGTAGGTGGACGGTCTGCCGATGCCCCGCTTCTCCATTTCTTTAACCAGGGAGGCGGGTTTGTATCGAGCCGGAGGCTGGGTGAACTTCTGCTCGCCGGATAGTTTCTCCAGAGTCGGCTTGTTGCCTTCTTTGATTGGCGGCAACAGTTCATCGGTGCTTTTTCCGGAATCGGGATAGACCTGGAGGAAGCCCGGCTCGCGGAGGATAGAACCTTTCGCCGAGAAGAGGGCGCGACCGGCGGTTATTTGTGCCTCCGCCTTGTCGTAAACCGCGTCGCTCATCTGGCTTGCCAGAAAGCGACCCCAGATAAGTGTGTAGAGGCGGAACTGGTCTCTGTCCAGCTTGTCGCTGATCAGTTCCGGACTGCGCCGGGGATCCGTCGGGCGGATCGCCTCGTGAGCGTCCTGCGCGCCCTTTTTCCCTTTGTACAGTCGGGGGTTCTTCGGCAGGTTGCTGGGGAAGTTTTTCTCGATGTACTCCCGCCCCATCGCCAGACCGTCGTCGCTGATTCGCACCGAGTCGGTACGCATATAGGTGATCAGACCGACCTGCCCATCGCCGATTTCGATACCCTCGTAGAGCCGCTGGGCGATCATCATCGTTCGCTTGGGACTGAAGCCGAGTCGGGAGGAGGCATCCTGCTGCAGCGAGCTGGTGATGAACGGCGCGCGGGGTCTCCGCCGATGCTTGCGCTGTTTGAACGCCGAGACAAGCCAGTTCTCCGCCGTCAGCTCCTTAATCAGTCCGTCGGCGGTTTCTTTGTTAATAACCTTTGCCTTCTTGCCGTCGAGCTTCACCAGCTCGGCGGTATAGCTTTCCTTCGCAGCGGTGAGCAGCTTCGCCGTCATTATCCAGAACTCTTCAGCGCGGAACGCCTCTCGCTTCAGCTCGCGCTCGACCACCAGACGGAGAGCCACCGACTGCACCCGTCCTGCCGAGAGTCCCCGCTTGACCGAGGTCCAGAGCAGCGGTGAGACCTTGTAGCCGACGAGGCGATCCAGAATCCGCCGCGCCTGCTGCGCCTCGACCAGATTGAGGTCAATCTTGCCGGGATGCTTCAGAGCCTCGGCGATTGCCTTCTGAGTGATTTCGTTGAAGCTGACCCGATGGAGGTTGTCTCCGCCGAGAAGGGCGGCGAGATGCCAGCAGATCGCCTCGCCCTCGCGGTCAGGGTCGCAGGCGAGGTAAATCGCATCGGCGTTCTTCGCCAGCTTACGCAGCTCCTTAACCACGTTCTTCTTGTTCTCAATCACCTCGTAGGTGGGAGCAAA
>JAIOSI010000116.1 GCA_021107695.1 bacterium | reverse complement strand
CGAAGTTACCCGCCTAGCGTTCCTGATTGGCGATGCCCAGCCCCACGAGTACGAAGACGAGTTCTACACCATCGACGATGCCATTAAAGATGCCAATAAGCGGGGCATTTCTATCTTCACCATAGGCTGTTCCGGACTGGGTACACCCGGTGAAAGCGCCTTCAAAGAGGTCGCCTTCGGCACCAATGGCAGCTTCGAGTACCTCTCCTACCGCAAGACCTACGAGAACTACGAGACCGGCGAGGTCGCCAGCTACATCTACGAGGGCGACAGCGTCTATGACGAGGCAGAGGTTCGCGCAGAACTGGCAGATTCCGGCGTGGTTGATGACGACACCGACCTCTTCGCCACCGGAGTTGGTCGCACCACCAAGGCCGTCGAGGCCGTCGAGGCTGGAGAGGTTGACAGAGAGAGCGGAGGTTACGGCTCTGGCGGAGCCGTGGGAGCGGTTACTGCCGCGCCGTCGAGCGTTTCCGAAGAAACAATGGAAAGGGCTGCGGATCGTGCCGCCGGAATGGGTGCCGACGACAGCTACGTCTCGTCAACCAGTAGCGTAGTCAGCGTGGAGAATAATCTCGACTCGCTGGTTACCCAGGTGATCCAGTCCAACATGGCAACCCGAGGTGTCAGCTATGACATGGGCGTAACCCAGGCGCGCGTACTGGTGCGTCAGGGAGACACCGAATACTGGATTCCCGTTACCGATGGCACCCAGATTGAGCGACTCCAGGAAGCCGCCGACGGCAACGAAACCCTCTGGCTGGCAGCCGGTGTTCGCTCGGAGGTTGGCGAAGACGACGAGACAGGCATGGCGTTCCGTGCCGGAACCCTGGACCTCCTTGAGGACGAAGCCGCCGCTCCGGTGATGACCCGACGCAACATCGCCGAGCTGGAAGAAGACCCCGATTACTACATGAGCAACGGTCTGGGCGACGACAACCAGTGGAGCCTGGAGGTCGAGGTACTGGATCTCGAACTCGAATAGGCAACGCAGTACACCTTCACGATTACAAAGCTGCCTAGTAACGATTACTGTTTAGCAAGTAAGGAGTTCTTTCTTAAGACTTTCCGACCGAAGGTCGGTACTGTGGTGCAGCGCACTGCTTTCGATAACCCATTGCGCCATAAAAGAAGAGCTGACCTGAAGGTCAGCTCTTTCATTACTATGAATCAAGATAAGGTTAATGTTAATCTGATATTGGCAGATAGAACGTAAAGGTCGAGCCTTCGCCCTCCTTACTCTCCACGGTGATGTGTCCGCCGTGAGCGGTGATGATAGTCTTGCAGATGTACAGTCCCAATCCGGTTCCCTCGGTCCTGGATTCGATCCGCTTGTAGCGTTCGAAGATATTCTCTTGTTGGTCGGCTGGAATGCCAGCACCGGTGTCGCTCACCCGAAGGAAAATCTCGCCCTCAGCAATTCCGGTGGAGACGGTTACCGACCCGCCCGGCGGAGTGAACTTGAGGGCGTTGGAGAGCAGATTGCCGATTATCCGCTCGATTTGCATCGCGTCGTACGCTATCACTGGTAATTTGGAATTCAGGGCAAGGTTGAGCTTGATTTTGCGGATTTCCGCCTGGGCGCGTTGTCCTTCAAGAAGATGCTTTGCCAGAACATTAAGAGAGTGTTTCTGCTTGTCGAGGCGAACGCCTTCTGAGGAGATTCGGTTGACGGCAAGGAAGTCGTTAATCAGTGCCAGCATCCGGTCGGCGTTATCCTGAACCCCGGTTAGCGGAGTCGTAAGCCCTTGGGGCAGCTCACCATACACCCCACCGACAAGAAGAGAACAATAGCCGATGATCGAGGTGAGAGGATTCTTCAGGTCATGAGTCATCATCGAGATGAAGTCGTCGTGCATCCGTCGCATACGAATCTTGTCGAGGGCTTTCTCCACCGAAAGACTGAGGATATCGAGATCGAAGGGCTTGACCAGGTAATCATACGCGCCGCTGCGTAGTGCCTCTATGCTGGAACGCATTGAAGAATATCCGGTTATCACAATCACCAGCGTGTGAGGATAGCTCTTCTGCACCTGTTCGAGAAGAGCGAAACCATCGATTTTAGGCATCATCAGGTCGGTAATCACCAGGTCAATCGGCTCTTTATTCAAAAACTCCAGTGCTGCCTCACCGTTATTGGCAACGAAAACCTCATAGTCTTTTCGTTGCAGCAGCAGGCGGATGGAGTCGCAGATGCGTTTTTCATCGTCAACAACCAGAATACGTTCTTTAGATTTCACAGATTTTCCTTAGATTTTTCCTGATGAGTGAGTCGTATCTAGGCAGTGTTTATTTGATACAAGCCTGCGCTTGTTCGGTACAGCGAGGGACCGTCCCTCATCCCGTCTCGTGGACAAGTTCCTCGCCAGCGGAGAGCGGGAGAGTCGGAATTGAGACACTGCCAGGCTTAGTTTATTGGCAGAACAATCGTGAAGGTCGTCCCTATACCCAGCTTGCTGGTTACTTTAATGTTGCCGTCGAGTGACTTGATGATCCCGTAGGAGATGGAAAGACCAAGCCCTGTTCCTGTTTTTCCTTTGGTGGTAAAGAAGGGATCGAAAATATTGGCAAGATCGTCCTTTTTAATTCCCCGTCCTGTATCGATAACGGAGATGTGCAAACTGGTCTTCCTGAGCTTAGTGGAGATTGTCAGCTCGCCGCCGTCGGGCATCGCCTCCTGGGCATTTTTTACCATGTTGAGGAGAACCTGATAGAGCTGATCCGGTGTCAGGGTGATTGATGGAAGGTCGATCTGGAGATCATCTTTGATAGTGATATTGCTATTTTCCAGAGTGATCCGCATAAATCCGAGGAGTTTCTCGATCAACTCGTTGATATCCGTCGGTGCCAGCCAGGTGTTCTCCGGACGATAGAAGCTCAACAATCCATTGATGATCCGGGCGATGCGCTCTACCTCCTCTCCAATTATAGCCAGTATCTCGTTATTTTGCGAATCTTCGTCCAGATCGGCACTCGCCAGGTGGAGATAGTTCTTGATAATTGTCAGCGGGTTGTTGACCTCGTGGGCGATGTTGGCGGCAAGCTGTCCGGTGGAGGCGAGCTTCTCGCTCTGCAACAACGCCTTGCGGAGCTGCTTGATCTCGCGAATATCCCGCCCAACCCCAACGACACCGGTGAAATTGCCCTCACCATCGAGAATTGGTGCCATAGACAACTCCACCGGGAGGAATGAACCATCCTTGCAACGGATGTTTACCTGGGCAACGATGTTAGTCTCCCCGGCGGCAAGTCGTCGCTGGATGTTCAGCAGACTCTCCAGATCGTCGTCGCCGTAGAAGATACTAACCGATTTGCCCAGGACTTCATCCTCGGTGTATCCGGTAACCTTTGAGGTAGCCTGATTAACAATCTCAAGGTTTCCCTCCGTATCCGCCACAATGAGCAGTTCCCTGGAGCCGTCGATTACGCTGCGCAGGAAGGCCTGAGCCTGGTTTAACTCTTCGGTCTTCAGCCTGACCTCACGCTCCAGGTCGGCGTTATATTTTGCCAGTGCCTCCGATGCCTTCTTCCGTTCGGTCAGGTCCACCGCCACGCCGAGGACAATGGTTTTACCCTTAATTTTGATCGGGTAGGCGGAGATCGCCACCGGAACCTTCGAGCCATCCTTGCGATTGAGGGTGTATTCCACCGGACCGGTGGCGTTTCCCAGGGCATTCTTCATCATGTTACTGACAGCGCGAGCGATGTCTCTGGGAGAGAGGATCTTGAGTTTCGTAAAGCTCTTGTTCAGAAGCTCCGACCGGGGAAAGCCAGTCAGCTCTTCGGCGGCTCGGTTTCCACCGAGAAGATTACCCTTGAGATCCTGGAGGAAATAGGCAATCGGAGCATACTCAAAAACCGCCTGCAAACGCTCCTCGGACTCCTTCAGGCTTTCCTCGGCTTTTTTGATTTCTGTAACATCCTGAATCAGAGCCTGAACACCAACAATTCTTTCGTTGCTGTCCCTGAGTGGTGTCAGTAAGAAGCGAACAAAGACCTCCTGCCCCCATTTGGATTTGTAGAAATGGTCACTGGTAACGCTCAAACCGGTTTCCAGGGTGGTTTTGAAGGTTTTGGATATTCCGGCCTTTTGTAAAAGCGAGAAGGTAAAAACATTAATCTGCATTGTTGCTTCGACAGAGGGAGAGCCGAGCATCTTGACCAGGGATTCATTGACTAACTCAAGTTTTCCCGTCGTGTCACAGACTGCAATTCCCAGGGGAGAGTTGCTCACCACCAGTCGATAGCGTTCCGCGCT
>JAIOSI010000124.1 GCA_021107695.1 bacterium | reverse complement strand
GAGCTGATGGTCGCCCTGGGCGGCGTAACCGACGCACCGTTCATCGGTGGCTCGGCCGGAGACGACCTTAAGTTCAAGAAGACCAGCGTCTTCTGCGAGGACAAGGCATATTCAAACGCCGCCGTGCTGGCGTTGATTCACCTCAAGGTTCCCTACAAAATCACCAAGACCCAGAGTTTCTCGATGCGTGATGAGACCCTGACCGCCACCGAGGTTAATCTAAAGAATCGTTCGGTACTCAGCTTCAACAACAAACCCGCTGCTGCCGCCTACGCCGAGGCCCTCAACGTGGGCGAAAACGAGCTGGACAACAGCCTGCTCACCTCTCATCCGCTGGGTCTGTCCGTTGGCAAAAGCCCCTACGTCCGCAGCCCCCAGCAGGTGCTGGACAATCAGGAGATCAAGTTCTACTGCCGCGTTGAGCAGGGTTCCGAGCTGCGGGTGCTGAACAACACCGACATCGTCGGAGACACCAAGAAGGCGATTGACGAAACCGAGTTCAACCTCGGTCGCCCCGTCGGAGCGATGGTTGTCTTCAACTGCATCCTGCGCCATCTGGAGCTGGAGAGCCGCGGGCTGACCAGAGACTTCGTCGCCAGCTTCGGCACGCGGCATTTCATCGGTTTTTCTACCTACGGCGAGCAGTACATCGGTCATATCAACCAAACCGCCACGGTACTTTGCCTGGCAAAACCGTGATGGAGCGTGAAGTTGCGTCGTAGAATTGTTGGGGGGCGAAGCTATAAAATTGGTATTCGTCCCTGAATACGCAAGGGGCTAATATAGGGCGGGGATTTATGCCGATGAGGCAATCCCCGCCGCAAAATTATCACAGGCTAAGAATAGCCTTATCCCAATTAAACCTGCCACCGTAGGGGCGTATTGCAATACGCCCCTACAAAAGCTCATATTGTCTGTTAGAGATGAACCTTATGGCTCGCCCTTTCTTCTTGAGTAATTCTGGTGGCTGTGGTAGAGTTGGATTTGCTTAGAATAGTCTTTGGAAATAAGTGGTTGTGGCTTCCGGGTACCTGTGGATATCCAGTAGATACGTGTTGTGCAAACCCGCACAGTACACAGGATTGGTTGATTATGGCGGAGATATATCTCTTTATAGATGGTGATCGCCAGGGACCGCTGTCGGTCTCCGATGCCAAAGAATGGGCGCAGTCCAAACGCTTTGGTCCCGACGATCTGGTCTGGATCGCCGCCCGCAACGAGTGGGTTAAGGCGCGCAACGTGGCGCAGTTCAAGCGCATCTTCTCCAGCCTGGGGCTACTGGAAGACGAGAAGCAAGAGAAAACACCTCCTGCAGGTGAAAGTGGCGGTCTGCTGGTCAGTATCAGCGGAGAGCAGTACGGTCCCTACCCGGCGAGTACGATTATCGAGTACATCAAAGAGGGACGGGTCAGCCGCAGCGATTACGTCTGGATCGAGCGACATCAAAAGTGGTTCGGGATGGAGAAGATCGTCCAGTTCCGCCGCGCCTTTGAAGAATTAGGAGAAGAGGAAGCTCCGGCGGAAGAATCTGTCGCGGCGCAGTCGGAGGAAACACCCAAGCCGACCACCGAGGTTGTGGCTGTCGAGGCTACACCCGCCACCAGCGAACCAGTGATAACCGACCCCGACGCTCCTCAGACGGACAGCGACTGGGCATCCTTCCAGATGGACGATACCTCAGCTGGTCAGACCGGAACCCAGCCCCTGGTCTCCGATGCCGACATCGTCTCCCGTGCCTTCTCCGATAAACCCGGCGAGGCGGGAAGTGCCATCGGCTCAATCGGCGATTTCATGGCTGGCGAAGGCCCTGCCCCGGCTCGTACCGAAGCCGCCTACGTTGACCCTGCCGACCTGCCTCTGCTCAAGGCAAGTGCCGCCAAACGCTTTGGCGGACTGATCTGGGACTTCGTCATCTGCTTCCTCTTCGTCGCCATCCTGGGTATCATCTTCTACGCCCTCGGAACCGCCTTCAAGGGAGTCAGCACCTTCCAGGTCTTCACCACCGACCCGGCGGACACCGTGGGCATCCTCAAGGGCGCGGGATTCCTCGCCAACCTCTCGGCAACCTTCGTCTATATCGCTCTCGGTCTGATCGGCTTCTACCTGCTCTTCCGCGATATCATCTTTGGCAATCGCTCGCTGGGCAAGCGGATGGCGGGTCTGCGAGTGGTCAACCGCTACACCAAAAAGACCGCCGGAGTCGGCGCGCGCCTCCTGCGTAACCTCACCATCGTAACCATCGCCCCGATTATCATCGAGATGATCCTGGTGTTGGTAAGCTCCAAGGGGCTGCGCCTCGGCGACCATATGTCAAAAACCCAGGTGGTAGATAACTACTAGCAACCTCGTCAATCGTAGGGGTACGGCATGCCATGCCCCTACACGTCAAGTCAATCTTAGCCGCACTACACTCCCATGTCCCAAACCGATTTCTTCCTCAGATTCAAGAAATATCTTCCCGCGCTGCTGGTCTCTCTGGCGGCGTTGTTGCTGTACATCCTCACGGCGGCACCGGGAACCTCCCTGCGCGAGGCGAACTACGACCTCACCGTGGCAGCGGCAGACCTCGGCTGCGCCCACTCGCCGGGCTATCCTCTTCACAGCCTGACGGCGCACCTGGCAACGGCTCTCTCGCCGGAGAATCCGGCACTGGCGGCGAACATCTTCTCCGGTCTATTTGGTGCGCTGGCGGTGTTCTTCCTCGCTCTGGCTCTGGTCGAGCTGGGGCGGCTGATCGTCCCCAAAGAGGGCGAACAGAACGAACCGACAAATCGGGAACGCTGGCTCGCCGCCCTGGCGGCACTGGTCTTTGGGGTAACCGCGACCTTCTGGGAGCAGGCCTCGCTGACCGAGGTTTATACCCAGCACCTGGCTCTGCTGGCGG
>JAIOSI010000271.1 GCA_021107695.1 bacterium | reverse complement strand
CCCCGCACCGTCAAATTAACCGAGCCTCTGCCACCTTTAGCCGTCCTTGAAGTGGCACCCAAATAGCCTCTGGAATAGGTGCGTAGTCAAATGATTATCCTAAACGAGGGCACGGCACGCCGTGTCCCTACAGCTCTGAAGGTTCAGTAACTTTGCGTTGCCCCTTGCCTTATCAGACCTTTTCTTTGTAGTATAGCGATACTCAATTCTGTTTCTCCAACCCAACAAAATGGGATGTTGTTGGTAGTCTTCTAGCTGCTAGAGTACGCCGACCACGAGCAGGTCGCCTTCTGCGTTGCCCCAGCCGTGGGGCTGCGGGCAATCGTGGTCATTCACGACACCACCCTCGGTCCGGCGTTAGCCGGGATTCAGGCTCTGGATTGCGAGTCCGAGGATACCGCTCTCTCCCTGGCTCTGCGCCTGTCAGAGACCCTGACCCTCAAGGCGGCTCTGGCGGGAGTTAACTACGGCGGTGGCGAGATTGTCCTCTGCGGTCAGCCTGCCCCGGAGCATCGAGAGGCCGCCTTCCGCGCGCTGGGTCGCTTTATTCAGGGGCTGGGTGGTCGAATCATCGGCGCGCCGGATGTGGGAACCAGTACCCTTGACCTGTCCTATGTTGCCAGAGAGACCGACTACGTCGCTGGGGTGAACCTCTTTGAGGGCAACTACGATCCCAGCTATGTTTCCGCCGAAGGGGTTTTTAACTCGCTGAAGGTCTCGCTGGAAGAGGCTGGTCGTCCGGCGGGCTTTGAGGGTCTCAGTGCCACGGTGCAGGGAGTCGGTGCCGTCGGCTCGATTCTTGCCCCGATGCTTGCCAAGGCGGGAGCGACGGTCTATATCAACGACCGTGATCATGAGAAGCAGGCTCGGTTGATTGCAAAACATCCCAGTCTGAAGCCGCTTTCCAGCGATGACATCTTTACTCAGCCGGTGGACATCTTCTGTCCCTGTGGGCAGGGTGGGATCATTCGGGACAACACCCTCTCGCACCTGGCAGGAAGAATTGTCTGCGGCGGAACCAACCTGCAGCTCGCCAGCAGCTTCCACGACTACGGTCAGCTCACCGCCCGGGGAATCACCTACGCCCCGGACTTTGCCATCAGCGGTGGAGCGATGGTCAGCGTAGTTGCCGAGATGGAAGAACATCCGACGAGCTGGATTCGGTCGAAGATGAAGCAGGCTCCAGAACAGCTTCGGGCGATCTACTCCGAGGCACGGGAGCGGGGAACAAGCACCGTCGAGGTCGCCAAGGATATGGCACTGCGCCGGGTCGGCTCCATCGCTTCACTGGCTCACTCCTATATCCCGCCAAAGGAGTAAATTACGATGCCACTTACCAACTTCGACGCTCTGCTAAAACAAGTAAAGGAAAAACCTTCCCGGCGTCTTGCCCTGGCAGGGGCAGAGAACGCCGAGGCTCTGGAGGCGGTCGCCCGCGCCCAAAAAGAGAACATCGCCGAGGCGACCCTCTTTGGCAGTCGAGGGGCAATCGAGAAAACCGCCACTGAGCTGAAGATTGACCTGTCGCTCTTTGAGGTCGTTGAGACGGGAAATCCCGCCGATGCCGCCGCCGAGCTGGTTGGCTCTGGTAATGCAGCGGCAATGATGAAGGGTGGCATCCCGACGAAGCAGTTCCTCCGGGCGGTGCTTAACGAAAAATACGGTTTGCGCACCGGACGGCTGCTCTCCCACGTGATGATCGCCCAGCTGCCCGCCTATCACAAGCTGCTCTTCCCCACCGACGCGGCGATGAACATCGCCCCGGGACTAAAGGAAAAGACCGAGCTGATTCGCAACGCCGTGGAGGTTGTCCGCGCCCTGGGAATCGAGCAGCCGAAGGTCGCCGTCTTGGCTGCGGTGGAGAAGGTCAACCTCCCCGCCATGCCAGCCACTGGCGATGCCGCTGCTCTGGCAGTGATGGGAAGGCGGGGGCAGCTTGGCAACTGCCTGGTGGACGGCCCCCTGGCTCTGGACAACGCCATCTCGGCACAGTCGGCGAAGATTAAGAAGATTAAGAGCGACGTCGCCGGTGATGCCGACATTCTCCTCTGCCCGGATATCGAAGCCGCCAACGTGCTTTACAAGGCGTTCACCTACCTGGCAAGTGCTAAAGCTGGCGCGGTCATCGTCGGCGCCGCCTGCCCGATCATTCTCCCCAGCCGAGCCGACGACTCCGAAACCAAGTTCCTCTCCATCGCCTGCGCATTGTCCTAACCAGCAAGAAGCTGGCAACGCAGTGCGTTGCATCACAAGGCTGGGCTTCGCCACCATCTCCTATGGTATCGCACGGAAAGCCAATGTAGGGCGGGCATTTTAATGCCCGCCGTGAGATGGACGGAGTCTATCTTTTAACAAAGACGAACTTATCCAAAGAGACTATGATGTTAGCCACATAAGGATACGGTGCGCCGTGTCCCTGTGAAACCGTATTTGACGCGTTGTCGTCAGCCTCCCACCCCGGCCTTCCCCCCAGCAGGGGAGAGCGACATAAGCACATTTTAGTGGAGTTCAGATGAAAAAACTTCAGGCGATAATCCCCGCTGCCGGAATCGGAACCCGGCTCAAACCGCACACCCACACCGCGCCGAAGGCACTCATCCGGGTGGCAGGCAAGCCAATCCTCGCATACATTCTCGATGAGATCGTCGAGCTGGGAATCACCGAGGTTACGCTGGTTACCGGCTTCTTCGCCGAGAAGGTAGAGGAGTACGCCACAGAGCACTATCCGCAGCTCAACCTCCACTTTACCCGGCAGACCGAGCAGCTCGGCCTGGGACACGCCGTCTGGACAGCACTGGAACACAATCTCGACCTCCCCGCCCTGATCGTACTGGGGGATACCATCGTTGAGGCTGACCTCGCCGGGATGCTTGAACTGAAAGAGAACATCATTGCCGTGGCTCCAACTGAGGATCCGCAACGCTTTGGGATCGTTAGCCTGAAGGGCGACTTCATCAGCGGAATGGTTGAAAAACCCAAAGACCCGCCGTCTAACCTTGCCATCGTCGGAGTTTACCTGATTCGCGATGCCAACGCGCTCTACGAAGCCCTCGGCGGGAACATCACCGAGGGCGTGCGGACGAAGGGCGAGTTTCAGCTAACCGACGCCCTCGCCTCACTCCTTGACGGCGGGCATCGCTTCCGTCCCTGGGAGATCGCTGGCTGGTTTGACTGCGGCAAGCCGGAGACCCTGCTGGAGACCAACCGGGTTCTCCTCGATCGCCGGAAGGCGAAGTTGCCGAAGTTCGATGATTGCGTCATCGTCCCACCGATTCACATCGGCAAGGGTGTAGAGCTGACCCGCTCGGTCATTGGCCCCCATGTCTCCATTGCCCAGGACGCGGTGATTACCGATTCGATCATCGCCGACTCGATCATCGGCAGCGCGGCTATCCTGACCAACGTCCGCCTCCACGAGTCCCTCATCGGCGATAACGCCCGCGTTGTTGGCAGGCTCGACAGCCTGAACCTCGGTGATGATTCTGACCTCAAGTTTTCCTAGCAGCATAAGGTACACAACGGTGCCGTAGGGATAGGTCTACCTCCTAAAAACGGAGAAGGGAAGGGTTTGAAGCGAACAGCGTGAGCGGTGGAACATGACAAGGTTTTCTGGGCGAAGCCCAGCCCTGTGATGCAACGCACTGCGTTGCCTACATCATCGGTGCCAGGAGCATCCCAAGGAACCAGCCGACCACCGCTGCGGCGATGATCGCCACCCCCAGGGTTCCCTTCAGACGCAGGTACCGCCGTCGCCAGCTCGCTCCCAGCAGTACCGCATCGATCTTCAGCCGCTCGGCTTCTGCGTCCTCGTGTCCCTTGAAGAGCCAGACCGGCCCGGCATCTTTGGTGATTTGGGAGAACTCAGCTTCGTTCAGCAGCAGTGGGGCCTTGCTGGAGTAGATCAGGTTGGGGAAGCTCTTCTCCCGCCGTCGGAGTTTCTTCGCCAGCTCCAGCCCCGCCGGTTGATAGACCGCTCGATACTGCTCGGCGAACTCACCGAGGAGCCTCCAAATCCGCTCGGCTTCTTCCTGTTGAGCGGGAAGCCCGCTTTCCTTTCCCGCGATGGGAAAGAAAAGATCGGAGAGGAGGAGGTCGGGCTGCTTGCCCTCTTCCAGAGCCTCCAGCACCTCCTCCGGTGAGAAGAAGTGGCGGAGGCTGTAGCGTTCGCCATGCCGCCGCTCAAACTCATCGTGCCGTGCCTGCTCGTTGTCCAGATGCCAGATCGTCGCCTTGTGGTTACTCACGTTGACCTCCATCAATTGTAGATCATCGTAGCTAGTCGTCTCTTTCGCAAAAGAGTGGATTGAAACTGTTAGAGTAGCAACCAGTGGGCTACTTGTAAAGGTAACTCAAAACGCACTTATCATCTTGCCTAAACGGAGGCGTTATGTACTTCTACATCGGTGGTGGCATACTGCTGCTAATCGCGATTATCGGCTTCTTTGTCCTCGGCTCGGCAAAGCGCAAGCGCGAGCGGATGCTCGGCACAGAGACCTACTCGGCGGCGGAGATTACCTCGGTTTACGAGGATACCAAGGCGGAGATGATCGGCGGACCCTTTGTGATGCCCTGCGAGCTGAAGGGTCGGATCGACGCGCCCTCTCCGCTGACCGCGCCTTTCTCTGGCAAACGAGGAATCTGGGTACATTCCCTCACCGAGCGACAGCGGCAGTATGTTGACTGGGTTACCAACCCCAAGACGAAGAAGCGGACAAAGGTACTGCGCCAGGTTTGGGAGACCGTCTCCGATGAGACCAACTCCGCCGACTTCTATGTGAAGGACGAGACCGGGCGGATTCGCGTCTCGCCAAAAGGGGCAGAGTTGATCGGCAAGATAGAGGTCTTTGACAACTACGAACAGGAACGGGGACGCGGCGATGAACGCATCCTCGGTCACCGTCGGCGGGAGTGGATCGTCCCCGTCGATGTCCCGGTTTACGCCCTCGGCGTGGTCAGCGATGTCGCTGGCAACCTGATAATGCGCCGCTCCGGCGATGACGAGAAGGAGTTCATCATCAGCCTGAAGAGCGAACGGGAACTGGTGAAGAACCTTGCCTCCACGGTGAAGGGCTGGAGGGTGGCGGTTCCGGTCTGTGGAGTCCTCGGAGCCGGGCTGATCGTGATCGGGATTCTGACTTAGTCAGCATTTGCACATTGCCGTGAGGGCGTATAGCAATACGCCCCTACAAAACTGTGGTAGTTTCGGGAAAACCGTAATGGATAACGTTGCCTGGAAGAAGTTGGTTAAGGAGTCTCCGCCAGCGGTCTGCCTGATCGCCGGTTCGGAGTACGGGCTGCGCCGTCGGGCGATTGAAACCCTCACCGCCGCCCTCGGTGAGGAGACCGACGTTGAGCACTTCGGTGGGAAGGTCAGCACGACGGAGCTTGCCGATGCCGTCCAGACCCTGCCCTTCTTCGGTAACGCCCGTCTGGTGATTGTCGAGGCGCAGAAGTCCACCGCCGAGCTGACAGAGACCCTGCTGGAACTGCTGCCCGGTGTTCAGCCGCCGAACTACCTGGCAATCGTGCTGGAGACGCTGGACAAGCGCACCAAGCTCTACAAAAAGTTCAAGCAGAACGTTGTTGACTGTTCTCCGCTGAAGGAGGGTCAACTCCGTGCTGCGGCGAAGCTGTTCCTCAAAGAGCGCGAGGTTACTGCCACCCCGGAGGCGATTGAACGGCTGGCTCTGATCGGTCTGGAAGGGCTGGAGCGACTGGAGAACGCCGTTGAGGTACTATCCCTTAACCTCAAGTCCGGCGCAGAGATAGACGGCGAGCTGGTGGTGAATACCCTGGAGAGCGCCGGGGGCTTCGATGCCTTCCGCTTCTGCGACTTGATAACCGCTGGCAGGGCGGCGGAAGCCTGCGCCCTGGCGTGGGTGGGGCTGGAGGCTGGTGAGGAGCTGCCCCGCCTGATCGGCTTGCTGGCTCGGCACTATCGAATCGTGATGCTGACCGGCTACCTGCGCCAATCCTCGGACAGAGAGATTGCCAAGGCGATCGGGGTCAGTCCCTTCTTTCTCTCCGGCTATCGGACGGCGGCGAAACAGCAAAGCTCAAAGAAGATTCGCCGCGCCCAGGCTGCTCTGCTGGATTTTGACCGTGCCAGCAAATCCGGCTTGCAGGCAACGGGCATCGCCTTCCAGGAGTTGGTTTATGCTCTGGCAACGGATGGCAACGGCGGCTGGCCGAGGTTTTCTCTGTAGAACCTCGGTAAGCTAACAAAAAGCAGCCAAAGGGCTGCTTTGCTGTAACCAATCTTTTGAATAGGGTTCGCTTTTATTGTGCAAAAAGGTCAAAATCACAAAACGAGGCGATAGCATATCCTCACGGAAACGATGTAATCAGCCGTAGGGACACGGCATGCCGTGCCCCTACAAAACCACCGCCAATCATTATCAGCGAGTTTTACGTATTTTACAACGGGCTACAAGTGCGGTGGCGGCGGTGAGCGAGTATAGACCCTTGCCCCTGTGTGTTCTTGTAGCTACATTCTTCGCTCAAACCGTATTGACGATATTGATTTTTCTCCCGCAGGCGGTGCAGGTTTCACCATTCAGACCAAGAATCCGGGTCTGATAGCTCTGTCGGCGGATCAGTACAGCGTCGCAGTCCGGGCAGCGGGTTTCGGTGTATTTATCGTCGAGGGTTACATTCCCCAGATAGACATGCTTCAGTCCTGCTTCGCGGGCAATCTCCCAGCTTCGCATCATCGTCGCAACTGGGGTTGAGGGCAGCTTGAGCTTCCAGGAGGGGTGGTAGCGGCTGAGGTGCAGCGGGGTCTCCGGGTCGTGCTCCGCCAGCCAGCGACAGAGCTTTCCCACCTCTTCGGGGGAATCATTAAGATTAGTGATCAGCAACAGGGCTACCTCAACATGAGCCGGGGATTGAATCGCCGTCTCGATCGTCCGCAATATCGGATAGAGCCGACCGCCGCACTGGCTGCGGTAGAAGTCATCGGAGAAGGACTTCAGGTCGAAATTGAAAGCGTCAACGGCTCCCAGCAGCTCCTCCAGAGGCTCCAGGCTGATATAGCCGTTAGAAACACAGGCGGTGCTGAATCCTGACCGCTGACAGGCACGCACTGTGTCCATCACGTACTCATACCAAACCAGCGGCTCGGTATAGGTAAAGGCTACTCCGGCAACACCGGGGCGATTGGCGAAGCGAACCACCTGCTCTGGTGAGAGGTGGTCAGTTGGGGTGGAGGACTGACTGGAGAAATGATTCTGGCAATAGCGGCAGTGAAGGTTGCAGCCATTGGGACCAACGGAGAAAATCGACTGACCGGGAAAGAAGTGATAGAACGGCTTTTTCTCGATTGGATCAATACTCAGGGCAACGGTATTGGCGTAACCTATGGCGTAGAGCTTTCCGCCAATATTCTGGCGTACCCGGCACTCCCCCGTTTGGTTGGGAGCGAGAACACAATGATGAGGACATAAATCACAACGGACGCGGTCATTATCTACGGCTTCCCACCATCTTGCCGGATGTGGCTCGTTTACCGTTGTCATTGTTCCGCTTCTCCTGATTTAAGTAGTCGCTCGATTTGCTTTAGATCATCACGGGT
>JAIOSI010000256.1 GCA_021107695.1 bacterium | reverse complement strand
GCCGCCGTGGATGCCGGAGTCGGGGTTGCCTTCTTCTCATTGGAGATGAGCAACAAGGAGCTGGTGAACCGGATGCTCTGCTCCGAGGCACGGATTGAGTCACAGCGGGTGCGTACCGGACGAATTGATGCCCACGACCTGGAGCGTTTCGATAAGGTTTCCGGTCGGCTCTCCTCCGCTCCGTTCTTTATCGATGACACTCCGGCACTCTCGATTATGGAGCTGCGGGCGAAGGCGCGACGGCTGGTTCGCCAGCAGAATGTCGGACTCATCGTGGTGGATTATCTCCAGCTGATGACGGTCTCCCACCGTCGAATCGAGAGCCGCCAGATGGAGGTCGCCGAGATCAGTCGCTCGCTCAAGCGAATGGCGATGGATCTGGAGGTTCCGGTGCTGGCGATGGCGCAGCTCAACCGTGGACCAACCCAGCGTACCGGGTCAAAGCTGCCCCAGCTCTCCGAGCTGCGTGAATCCGGTGCCATCGAGCAGGATGCCGATGTGGTGATCTTTCTCCACCGCGAGGAATACTACAAAACCTCTGAGATGGAAGATTCCGGAGCTGCCCCGGAGGAGGAAGGGGGAAGCAAGATGAAGCACTTCCTCAAAGAGGACGGTGCCAGCGTAATCAAGGTTGCCAAGCAGCGTAACGGCCCCGTTGGTACGGCGTTGCTGTGGTTTAAGAAGAAAATCTCCCGCTTCGAGAATGTTGATCCCCGCTATCTCAGCGAGCTTCGCGGAGGGAGCGATCGCGGCGGTGATGATGATGACGGCGGTGGCGGTTATCGCGATTCTGAACCAGAAACAGAGCGTAACGAGCCGTTCTAGCGATTTGATGTCAAAGTGAAGATGAAGGAGAACCTTTGCCAAAGACCTTTCAGCAGCGACTCAGCGAGGCGATTGAGAAGAAGAACTCACGGGTCTGCGTGGGGCTGGATCCCCGCTACGAGCAGCTTCCGGTCGAGCTTCGCCAGAAGATAGAGGAAGCCGCCGGGGGCAAAAATGCCCTCGCCGTGGCAGAGTCCTATCGCCTCTTCTGCCGGGGAGTCATCGAAGCGGTTGCTCCCTACGCCGTAACGGTGAAACCTCAGTTAGCCTTCTTCGAGGCAGCCGGTCCGGCGGCTCTGGCGGCACTGACCGACATCATTGCCTTCGCCCGCTCCAGGGAGCTGCTGGTGATTGCCGATGCCAAGCGTGGCGATATCGGCTCGACCGCGGAGGCGTACGCCGCTGCCTATCTGGCGGAGGATTCGCCCTGGCGTTGCGATGCCCTCACCGCCAATCCCTATCTCGGTGGCGACTCCGTCCGCCCTCTGCTAAAGACCGCCGCCGCTAACGGTAATGGCGTTTACCTCCTCGTCCGCACCAGTAACCCCGGAGCCATTGACCTGCAAGATGTTACGCTGGCAGATGAAACGCTGCTCTGGCAGAAGACCGCCGGGCTGGTGAGCGACTGGGCGGAGGAGTTCCCCGGAGCCGTCGGCGCGGTTCTCGGCGCGACTTATCCTGCGGAACTGGTTGACGGTCGAGCAATTATGGGCGAACTGCCGCTGCTCCTTCCCGGTTACGGCGCCCAGGGAGCCACAGCGGCGGACATCGCCCCAGCCCTTACCGGAGCGACTGTGGTAAACTCCAGTCGAGGAATCATCTTTGCCCAGCCCGAAGGCGAAGAGAGCTGGATGGATGCCATTGCCCGTGCCGCCAGACTGATGCGCGACGATCTGAACCCTGTTCCATCCCGGAACTAAGCTCTGCTTCCCCGCGTTAACGAGGGGGCAGTTTAGCTCATTGAGCAAAAATCGTAGCACGAACTATGAAAATCGTGCTATTGAAGTGCTATCTCAGTGGTGTTACCTTCCCCTCCGCTGGCTTATCGGCAGCTTATTGAGACTAGACCTCAGTAGGCTGGTTGTATTACTAATACCACGTCGCTCTTGTTGAGAGGGCGTCTCAAGATTTTTTTTGCAAATCTAACACTTCTGGAGGTTCCATGCGTGCAGTAACCACCCTGTTGTTCGCTCTGCTTCTTAGCTTTTCCGCCTCTGCTCAGTTCGAGTTTGGGGCAGAGATCTCCGCAGTTTTCGGTTCCGACTTCACCCTTGCCGAGGTCGCTGGTACCGCCGACGGCGACAACGATGACGGTATCTACTTCGGTTCTCTGACCCTGCGCCCAGCAATGGGCTATAGCCTCGGTGAGGTTGGCAGCCTGGCACTGACCCTCGACGTAAACACCGCCCTGGTCGATGGGATTGACCCCAACGTTGCTCTCTTTGAAGGCTACGGCGCGGTGAATCTCCCCGTCGTGGGCGAGCTTTCCATGGGTATCTTCGACTACGCATGTGGCGACGGCGGACGCTACAACGCCGAGCTGAACGGTATCAACACCGAGGCGTACATCTACGGTGCCGCTCCCCTTGGACTGCGTCTGGGAAATGACTTCGACGGTCTCTCCTACGACCTGATCGTCGGCTCTGGCTACGGTGAAGAAGACAATGACAGTCTCATAACAGGTCTGACCCTGGGTTACTCCGCCGGAGATTTCTCTGCCAGTCTCTACGCCGTTGCCGACTCCCACGCTTATGACGTTCGCAAGCTCTTCTACGATTCCGTTGTTTCCCGCTCACCGGGAGTTACCGCCAACAAGGCTCCGACCTCCGCCTGGGGCTATCGGGACTCCCAGTTCACCGACCTGCCGGGAACCAATCACGACCTCCTCCAGACCCTGGCTCTGGGGCTAAGCCGCGACGGTGCGTTCTCCGAGGCGATGAGCTATCACCTCACCATGGCGTACCATGCCTACGCCGATATCGACCCCGGTGCCTCCGCCGGTCAGGAGACCGGGGGCAGCCACCTCTTCCTCTATCCTGAGATAGGCGTATCTGTGGACTGGTTCGACGGTTACGTAGCGGGAATGATTGACAACTGGAGCTCCAGCGACAACGATGGGCTGAACCTCTTCTCGCCCTACGACGGTGCCGACCCCATCTCCACTAACCTCGCTTACGAGGTTTACGCCGAGGCGGGAGTGCGCCTGACCGATGACTTCAAGGTTGCCGTCGGTGGCGGCTATACCGAACCCAGTGTGCAGGGCGAAGACCTCGCCGCAACCACCGCTGACGACTGCGTGGCTGCCAGTATGTTCGTTACTCCCCGGTTGATCTGGTCTCCCGACACCGAGCTGGGCGAGGCGACCTTCGTCCTTGGCTCGCATTACCGCCAGTGGTCCGTCGAGCTTTACGACGATCCCGCTAGTGCCGATGTTAACGAGAGTCAGGAAATTTCCGTCTGGTTCAAGATGGGCGTTTCACTGTAAGCCTCAACTGTACCTACGCAAGGTTTTGTAGGGGCGTATTACGATACGCCCCTACCCGGTACATTCTGGATCGTGAGTTGTATGATCGAAGTTGGACAGGTAACCGCCCTGAAGTCCCGCCATCGCGCCGAGGTGCAGCTCATCCGTTCCCAGGACTGCGGAAGCTGCAAGGTTTGCGATATGTTTTACGGCGGCAAGGGCAAGGGTGAGGGCGGTCATCAGCTGATCACCCAGAACAACATTGATGCCAAGGTCGGCGAGTACGTCCGCCTGGAGATTGAACCCCGCCGGATGATCGGTGCCAGCGCAACGATGTTCCTGCTGCCGATTCTGGCGTTCCTCGCTGGCTACATCGCCATCATGCTGCTCTTCGGCAGCGGAACCAACGAGCTTACCGCCCTGGCAATCGGCGGCGGGATTCTGACGATGGTGCTGACCTTCATCCCGATCTCACGCAACGATAAAAAGCGCAAAGAGCCGCTGGTGGTACTCATCGAGAAGCTGGGCGACTATCGCCCGCCAGTGGTTTGCGAGGATAACCCAGCTTGAAGCTGGACACACTTCGCGGCTGATGAACCTGGACAAACCACGTAAGTTTCCGCGTACACGCTCCCGTTGGTCGCTACCTTTTCCACAAATGGGAAAGAGAGAAACAATGTAGCGAATAACGTGAGCGGATGTTCTCAAGGTTTTCTGGGCGAAGCCCAGTCTTGTGGCGCAGCGCACCGCGCTGCCAGCTTGAAGCTGGACACACTTCGCGGCTGATGAGCCTGGACAAACCACGTAGGTTCCCGCGTACACGCTCCCGTTGGTCGCTTGGTTTGTATAGTTGCAAAACGATGAACCAGCAGAATAACCAACGCTTTGAGACAAGGGGTTTTAACCCCTTGAAAAATTTGTAATGCGAGTCAACTCCACAAGGGGCTAAAGCCCCTTGCCCCAACCATGAAGATTCAACCCTCATGTAAAAATATTAGACTACTTTGGGGGAGCCTGCTGGCTCTCCTGTTTTTTAGCACGCCGGTCGTTGCCGATTCCACAATCGAGGAGAGCTACGCCGCCCTGCCCACGGTGGAGCTAACCCTCCGGGGCGACGGCAAGAGCGTAGAGTTCGCGCTTCCCCAGCGGGGTATTCTCCTCGGTAGCGAGACTGTCCTGCTGGTGCAGGAGGACGGAACCGCCACGCCGCTGGCTCCGCTAATTGACTACAGGCTCGACTACGACAACGGTCGGCTGATTCTCCTCAGCGAGCCGCTGCCACCGTCCCGTTCGCTCCGGGTCAGCTACCGCTATCTTCCGCTGGCGGCGGAATCGCTGGTACAGGAAGCTGAGGGACAGCGAAACCTCTTCTCCCGTCAGGGAGAGTACGTCGGCAAGGGCGACCGGATTGAGATCAGCGGCTCCAAAGGGGTCGGGCTGAAGCTGTCCAGCGGCAGCGGGCTGGGGGTGGTGCAGTCCCTCGATGTCGCCCTCTCCGGCGAGCTGGCGTCGGGGCTGCGCTTTGAGGGAGTCCTCTCCGACCAGGACCTTCCGGTAACCGTTGCCGGAACCACGGCGGAGCTGGAAGAGCTTGATGAGATTCGCCTCTCCGCCTGGACGGAGACCTTCCGCCTCGATCTGGGGGATTACCAACTCACCCCGACGGGGGAGCGATACGGCCCCGGCGCGCGGAGTCTGGAGGGGATTCAGTTGGGACTGGATCTGGAGGAGTGGGGAATTTCCGCGCTCTACAGCCAGCCCCGGGGGCTGCTGCACAGCCAGCGGTTCACTCCCACGCCAGCGGTACTTGGTCCATACCAGCTCCTCGGTCGGAACGGCGAGAGCAACATCATCGTCATCCCCGGTTCGGAGCAGGTTTACCTCGACGGAGAGCCGCTAACCCGTGGCAGCAAAGCCGATTACACCATTGACTACGCCATCGGTCAGCTCACCTTCAATCTGGGGATTCCGCTTACCCAAAGCTCCGAGGTGCTGGCGCGGTTCAGCTACACCTCGCTGGGCTATCGGCGGAGCCTCTACGGTGGGCGAACACGGCTGGGAGCGGAGGGAGCCTCGCTGAACCTCGCCTATTATCACGAGGGCGATGATAAGGAGAACGATCTCTGGGGGCTTTCCGATGCCGACCGCACTGACCTGCGCCAGGCTGGCGATGAGCCGCTGGAGCGGGAGCTGACCGGGGAGTACGACTTTGAGTACGTCGGTGAGGGGAACGGAACCCACGAGCTGACCTATAATCCGGCGACGGGGCAGTACTCCTTCGAGGAGTCTCCGGGCGGAGCCTATCGGCGGAGACGCTGGCAACTGCCAGCTCCGGAGAGCCACGGACTGCTGCTGCTTTCGGGAAGATTTATATCTTTGGATAATCTCTCCCTCAAAGGTGAACTGGCTCTCAGCGATTACGATGCCAACCTCTTCTCCAGCCTTCACGATGCCGACAACGCCGCCCTCGCCTTTCACGGTGAGCTGGACTGGCGGCTTCCCCTCGGTCTCAATGGAGACACACTGAGCCTGAGCCTGAGCGGCGAACGGCGGGAGGCGAGCTTCCGCGCCCTGCGTCCCTTCGAGAGTTCACCTTCCGAACATCGTAACTGGAACTACGACCCGGCGACCCGCGCCTTGCGAGAACTGGTCAGCGGTCGCCTCTCCTACGGTTTCTCCTTTGGTCCCACGGTCTTCCTCGGTGGCGGAGGACTCTGGCTCACCAACGAGACAGAACCCTGGGAGACGCTCAAGGAACCGGGCTGGCGCAGGAGCCTGGAGCTTTCCACCGGACTGGACTGGAAACGCCCGGTTGGTCTCTCCTATCGTTACCTTCGGCAGAGCGGCGAGCAGCTAATCGTTGCCGACGATATTACCCCGGCGGGACCGACCTCAATCCAAATCAAGACGGAACTACATGAGGCGACATTAACGCCGGACCTGGGAATCCTCCAGCCGCGACTGGGTTTACTCCACAGCGATGAGCCGGATTACAAACACCACCGCTACAGCGGTGGCCTGACCCTCTTCCCCGAAGAACCGCTGACCCTGGACTACGACCTGCGCTACAATCGCGAGTCAGGGGTGGTAAACGTCGGAACCCTGACCCATCTGGTCGGTCTGACCTGGCAGCCAGAGAGCTGGTTCTATCTCAACACAACCTACAGCCACGAAAGTGAGCTGGACAAAGACGAAACCACCGACGGCGGCGAGCTGCGCCTCGACCTCACCCCGTGGCGCGGCGGAGTGGCACTGTCGCTCAACTACGAGCTGGGGCGAAGCTGGAGCTACCCTCTGCTGGAACAGTACGTTTACGCCGCCGATGGCAACGGTTCCTGGCGACGGGAGGAGGATCCCGACGACCCCACCGGCTGGATCTACATCTTCGATCCCGGCGATCCCGAAGCCTTCTACGAACGCCGCTTGCTTCCCGCTGGTGAGCCGCTGCGCTCAATCAACGCTGCTGCCTCGGCTTCACTGAAGCTGACTCCGCGCAGCATCTTCAAAGAGGACTGGGCGAAGCTCTTCGAGCTGGAGTTATCCGCCAGCTTTAACGACGAAGGTGAGGGCGAAAGTACCCTCGACCGCGCGCTCTTCCAAAAAATTCTTACTAACAGCAGCCGCTACGGGAACCTCCAGACCAGCGTTCGCCTGGTTCTCTGGCCCACGGCAAGCTGGGGACGGCTGACCCCCTCCTTTCACTGGAACAGCGGGCGGGATCGCCGGATTCACCCTCGCGACGAAGCCTGGGGCGAGCGGGAATATGCCCTCGACCTGCGGGTTAACCTCAGCGATAATCTGCGCCTGCTGGCAAGCGGCAGCTTCGAGCAGGAATGGCGGCGCGGCGCGCTCTCTTACTTTGGAGCCAACGATTCCGACCGGCAGCTCACCCGCAACCGCGCCTGGCTGGAACCCCGCCTCGTCAGTGGAGCCTGGCGACCACGACTGCGCCTCGGCTGGGAACTTTCCCAACAGGATTCCGTCGGGGGACACTCCACCCTGACCACCATCGAGCTGACCCCCACCCTGCTCCTGCACCTCGGCGAGCTGGGCAGTCTGGAGCTCTCCTACCGCTGGCGGCAGCACAGCCTCAGCGGACCGCCGACCACGGAGTCCCTGCTCTATCGCCGACCGGGAACCGACCACCGCTGGCAGGCGACGCTGAACAGCCAGCTCGACTACGGACTCTCCCTGCGTTTTTCGTACATCGGCGAAGCTGAACCGAACCGGGAAACCGTCCACCGGGGCGAGGCGTCAGCGGGGTTGTTCTTCTAGCAACGCGGTGCGTTGCATCACAG
>JAIOSI010000077.1 GCA_021107695.1 bacterium | reverse complement strand
AAGAGGCCTTTGCCCTCTTCGTCTGGCTGATTATCATCATCTTCCTCCACGGACGAATGAGGAAGGGCTGGCGCGGCAAGAAAATCGCCTGGCTCGGGCTGCTACCCTTCCTGATGGCGGTCGCCAACCTGATGAGCAACCTGATCCTCCGAGGGATGCACGCCTACGGCTAGGCAACGCGGTGCGTTGCATCACACTTTCGCGGCAATAGGGATAGACTGAAAACCACAGATCCCGCATTTGGTGTTAACTAAGCCGGAGTGACCGCAGGCAGGTAACGCAGTGCGTTGCATCACAGATTCGCGACCAACCATTAACGCGGGGGTGATAGTTACTCCCGCGTTTTGCCGCCCTATCCCCCTCTTCCCTTTGGGGAGCCAGCTTGAAGCTGGACACAGGTCTGGGCTTCGCCCAGAACACCTAGAGATCGTCCGCTCCCGTTGGTCGCTGCCTGATCCTTCTTCCCTTTGGGGAGGGGACTCATCCCACGGGTCGGGGTGAGGGGCAGAACATCCTCTGCGCAGGGACAAGGGCGAATACAAGATTCGCCCCTACAGACTAACATCGAAGACAATCTCCCCTTGTCGGAGGAGCTTTTTTATGCTATCTTCTGTACGCATTGACCGAAAGGGCGCATCTGGTCAATATGCACTTATGGTCATATCGTCGTTTGGGTGAAGCGGGGAGATGCCCATCTACGTTCATTCCCCGCAGAGACCAAACGGCAAATCCAGCCTCAATGAAGGGGACACAATGGTTACTGACAAACGCGCGACTATCCTCGAAGCCGCCAAGCGGCTCTTCATCCGCTTTGGCAAACGCAAGACCTCGGTGGATGAAATCGCCCGCGCCGCCGGAGTGGGCAAGGGTACGGTCTATTCCTACTTCAAGGGCAAGGAACTGCTCTGGCAGATCCTCATCGACACCGAGGTTGGCAACCTGTTCAACGCCATCCGCCGGGCGGTGGATGACGTAGAGAGTGCCGCCGCAAAGATTCGGGCATTTGTAATAACCCGGGTCCGCTTCATTCGCGAGGTGCTGGAGCTTATCTCCCTGGACCAGAGCATCCTCGATGAGATGCTGCCGGAAATTATTGAGCTGCGAGAGAAGGTGCTTGCCTGGGAGAAGGAGCTTATCGCTGAAATCATCGATTACGGCATCAGGCGCGGGGAGTTCCGGGAGATTGGGGTTGACCTGCTCTCGATGGCGTTCATCGCCGCCCTGCGCGGGCTAGAGATTCCCTGGATATGGGAGCGTCGTCTGGTGGGAGTCGAGGAGAGTGCCGAGGCACTGCTGAACGTGATGTTCAACGGGCTGCTGGCGACACCGGGTGCTGCAACTTAGAACTTAGAAATCACCACCCTGACAATCCGCAGTGATGAAAGACCCATGTCCCGACTCGTAAGCGAGCTTCTCCCCAGCGGGGAGAGGGAGAGAAGGAATCCATGAAACATTTCGCCGACTTCGTCATCCGCTTCCGCTGGCCGGTGCTGGTGGTCATCGTCGCCCTGACCGCCTTCTTCGCTGTGGCGGCACTTGACCTGGAAATCAAAACCGACTTCCTTGCCTCGCTGAATGAGGGAGATTCTCTGGTTCAGCTCTACGACTACATCGGCGATAACTTTGGCGGTAACGATGTCGCCATGATTGCCCTGAAGACCGACGAGGTCTTTAGTCCCGATGTAATCGCCGGGCTACAGGGCTTCACCGAAGAGGCGGAGGGGCTGGCGGAGATTGAGTCTGTCCTCTCCCTGGCTTCGATCATGGACATTCGCCAGACCGGGGATGGGGTTGAAGTCCGCGACCTGATTCCAGCGGGAGAGTCGCTCTCATCGGAGGAGCTGACCGCGCTACGCGAATACACCCTCTCGAAGCCCATGTACACAGGAATCTTCGTCTCTCCGGACGCACGAGTTGTTACCCTGCTCTGTCGGCTGAAGCCCGACGTGGAGCGGGTAGAGCTGAGTGGGCGGCTGCGAGAGCTGGCATTCAGCACCTTTGGCGAGGAGGCGGAACTCTACTTTGCAGGGCTGCCCTTTCAGATATTCTACATGGACGAGATGATTCTGGATGACCTCGTCCTGCTCATCCCTCTGGTGGCGGCACTGGTACTGCTTATTCTGGCTCTTTTCTATCGGCATCTGGCGGGAGTCTTCCTACCGCTGGGCGGTGTGCTGATCAGTCTGGTGTGGATACTGGGGTTGATGGCACTGACCAAAACGCCAATCTCGATGCTCACCGGGGCGATGCCCGTAGTGCTGATCGCCGTGGGGACGGCCTACGCCATCCACGTGGTCAGCCGCTACTACGAGGAGCGGCGCAACGGCTTCGGGAGGCGGGAACTGAGCCGTCGCGCACTGGCAGGGGTTGGAACACCGGTGTTGATGGCTGGTCTGACCACGGTGATCGGCTTCTCCTCTCTTGCGGTAACCAGAATCCGCATCATCTATGAATTCGGCCTGTTCGCCGCTCTGGGTACCCTGGCGGCAACGCTCATTGCCCTGACTCTGGTTCCGGCACTGCTGGCGATTATCGGTGATGACCTGAAGGAGAAACCCCATAAGAATAAGGCGACAAAGCCGAAGCGGGAGCCTCGTCTGGCTCATGGGACAGCACTGCTGGTTACCAATCACCCCCGCCTGATTGTGGTGGTGATGGCTCTGGTGGTTGTCGGGGGGCTGATCAGCCTGCCCTGGCTCAATCGCGAGGTAAACCTGATCGGTTACTTCGAGGAAGACTCCACCCTGCGTCGGGGCGAGCAGATGGTCGAGGAGTATTTCGGCGGCAGCGTGCCGATGCAGGTCTATGCTCAGGGAGAAATCCGCCAGCCCAGCGTGCTGCGGCGGCTGGAGCTGATTGAGCGGTTCATGCGTGCCGAGGTCGGGCGTTCCACCCAGAGCATCGGGGGGCTGCTGCGCGAGCTTAACTACAACCTCTACGGCGTTCGGCGGATACCGCAGAGCCTGGCCGAGGTCAACGACCTCTACTACTTCATCGCCGGAAACGACATTGCCAATCAGATGCTCGGTAAGAACAGTTGGTGGAGCGGTACTCCCGCCTCGGAAAACGATTACGACCTCGAAACCGAGACGGTGCTGCTGACCAATCTCGGCAGTGCCGATACCCCCCGGATGATCGCCTCGTCGCGGAGGATTGATGAACTGATTGAGGAGCATATCGCCACCGAGGAAGCGGCGGTTACGGTGGCGGAAATGGACTCCGTTGCTCTGGCGAAGCTGCGGGAATATCAGATAGAGAGACTGGCTCTCTCCTTCGCTCTGGATGCCGATTACCGACAAATCCCCCTTGAACAGGATGAGATCGCCGCCGTGCTGGAGCAGCTTGGCGTAGACGGTTCTCCCCCGCTGGACGGTGCTTTTCTGCCCTACTATCTGGAGCCGGAGCTGCGTGACTACGTCTGGTCTCCGGCCTGCGATGTGGAGCTAAACACCGATATCGAACGGGAGTGGCTGCTCGCCGCTCTGGTGAATCTTTGGGCAGACACCACCAATCCACCGGGAGAAGAGAAAATTGCCGAGGCGGCACGAGGTGGTCTCTCCGCCGCACTGCTGCTCTGGGATCCGGAAGGACCGGAGTATCTGGCGACCAGCGTATATAAACTGTCCCAACGGACAGGCTCCCGCTACCAGATTGACCGGGGGCAGGATATTCTGCTGACAGAGCTTGGCATTGACCCGGCGGAGAACGGGGAGTTTGTGGAAGACCTGCGTGGTCTGCTGTACGAACTGACCGACCGCGTCGCCTACGTGCCGGTGGAGCTGGCGCGGCAGCTGACCGGAAGCGAACCCGGCGAGGTCTATTCTCTGCGCGTGGAGCAGACCGGCTTCCCCCGCATCTTCGGCAATCTGGACAGGGCGTTGATCGACGATCAGCTAATCAGCATCGCCGTGGCACTGGGGCTGGTGTTGCTGCTGTTGATTATCAACTTCCGCAGCCTCGTCGGCGGTCTTCTTACGGCGATTCCCATCCTCTTCACTCTGATAATCAACTTCGCCTTCATGGTGCTGGTCGGCATAGACCTCGACTTCGTAACGATCATGATCGCCGGGCTGATCATCGGGATCGGAGTGGACTACACCATCCACTTCTCCGTGGCCCTGCGCAAGGGTCTGCGTAGCGGCGAGGATTTTCTCCCGGCACTCACCCGGACGATCTCCACCACAGGCAAGGCGATTATCATCAACGCCACCAGCGTGGCGCTGGGCTTCCTGGTACTCAGCTTCAGCCAGATCATCCCCCTGCGCACTCTGGGGATGCAGGTCGCCATCACAATGGGAGT
>JAIOSI010000025.1 GCA_021107695.1 bacterium | reverse complement strand
TACCCCGGCGGCACGGTGAATCTCTGCCTGATGGCTCCACTGACGAACTCCGCCGAGATTCTGGCAATCAGTGGATTAGCAGAGCATTTTGACAAACTGAACCTGTTTCTCCTCTACGAGAAAAACAAGAACAACCAAAGAGGTCAAACAGAGATGGAGCGAGAACAGCTGGCAGACCTCTACAAAGAGCTTCCGACCGATAACCCCTTTGATGATAGCTTCATCGGTAAGCTCGCTGCTAACGGACTTTCAACCTCAAAGGTAAGGCTGGGACTCTCGATCTTCTGCGAGCTTAAACTCCTCGAACATCGTAATGGCAACTACAACCTGACCTCGGTCAAGCAGCGGCGCAGCCTCCACGACAGCCCGACCTACCGTCGCCTGCGCAGCTTCGAGTCCCGCAGCCACCTGCTCTATCGCCAGTTTACCGAGGTAAACGCCGATGAGCTGGCGCGGATGTTGAGCAGACTGACCAAGCTGAACGTCTCGATAACGCAGTAAATCAAGCTATCTTGAGGTTCTCAGTAATGAAACCGATTCTTTTTCTGCTATTATTCCCGGCTTTGGTTTTGGCTAACGCTGCTCTTGGTCTGTATCCTCCGGTTATCGTGGATGATTCAGAAGATTGGCTGACAGGTACGCAGATCGACTACCAGCCAGCGGGGTACTCGCCAGAGGTTGACGCACTGGTGGCACAGCTTTCAGCAGAGCAGATTGATGAAGCGCTGGACTTTTTCCTGAGCGAAGAGACCCGTTTCGCTCCGACTCAGGACTGTTACGATACCGGACAGGCTCTGGCAGCCCGACTCCAGCAGCTCGGCTATCAGGTTGAGGTTGATTCCTACTACACCCTCCTCGGCTTCAACTCCGTCGCCTTCAACGGCAGCAATCGCTGTGTTGTCGGCGATAAGGGGATCATCTTCACCTTGTCCGATGGCGGTACAAGCTGGGTACGTCGGGACGACGGCTCGCTTCCTCGAACGCTGAACTCTGTGGCTTACTCGCCAACCGACGCAAGAACCCTCTGTGCCGGAGGGAGCAAGGGAACCTGGCTCACCAGCAGCAACGGTGGAGTGAGCTGGGCGGAGCAGGACATCGGACTGGGAAGCGGAGACTGGATTACCGCCATCGCCCGCCCCACCGATGATGACCTCTACCTTGCGGTTTATTCGTACAGCGGCTCGAAGGTTATGAAGAGTACCGACGGCGGCTCTGGCTGGAGCGATAAGTATCCGCCAATGGGTGGCTGCGAGTACCTGACCGGAGTGAGTTTCCTCGATGCCGCCACCGGCTGGGCTTACGGTGGAGAGTCGGACAAGGGCTTTATCGCCCGCACAACCAGCGGGGGTGATTCCTGGAACCTCTGGAGCGGTGATGTCTGGGTGGTCGCCTGTGAGTTCTACGACAGCCTGAACGGCCTTGCCGTGGGCAACGACCACGAGACCATCCTACGCACCACCGACGGCGGAGCAAACTGGCAGACCGTTCACAGCTTCAACAATCCGGACTGGGAGCAGGACTATCTCGGCGATATCGACTGGCTCTCGGCGAGTGAGGCTCTCGCCGTGGGCTACGGTGGCTGCCTGTTCCAGACCACCGACGGCGGCGATAATTGGGGTTACCTCCGTGAACCCTCGACGAATCCCGACTTCGGCACCCTGGGCGACCTCGCCGTGATCTCGGCAGATGAATGGTTCGTTGCTGGCGACGGAATGCTGGAGTCAACCACCAACGGTGGCGACAACTGGACGAGCCACCTCGCCAATCTGGGACTGCCCCCGGTACTCAACATCTATGCGAGTAAGGAGGGAAGCTCCGGCGAGCCGGGACCCCTGGTGATTGCCAACTTCGACTCCACCTCCGAAGACCCCTGGAACGAGGCTCCCGGTGCCGATGCCAACGCCTCCGGAGCCGCTGCTGCACTGACTGCTGCGGAACTCCTCGCCGATCTGCACACGGAACGCGACCTCGGCTTCCTCTTCACCGGAGGTCGCTACCTCGCTTCCTTCTCTGTCGAGGCGGCGGAGCGATTCCTGGACACCCACCCCGACTACCAGACCCGTTGCGTTCTGAACAGCTATATTGTTGGCTACGCGGACGATGGAAGCTCCGAGCTGATTCTCTATGGCAACCCAGCCACCGAGGAGCTTAACGCCGCGCTGGAGAGCTACGCCGACCGCTATGTGGATGGTCTCACTGTGGTTAGCGATGCCAGCGGTCTCTACCTGGGCGGAGACCACTTCCCCTTCCGCAGTCGGGGCGACCTTGCCGTTACCTGCGTGGAGTACACCAACGGCGAAGAAGATCCCAACACCCGCCTCGGCTCTATCGAAGACAAGCGAAGCACGCTGAACGAAAGGCAGATTCTTCACGCTGCCCGGCTGACCGCTGCCTTCGCCGCTTCTGAGGCTGTGCTAACCGACGAGATCGCCCTTTCGCCCTACCAGCCCTATGTCTTCCCCAATCCCTTCCGACCGACCGAGGGGCATACCACCATCACCTTCGCCGGAATGCCCGTTGGCGGCAGAATCTCGGTTTACGACCTCAGCGGTACACTCCTCTACGATGGAATCGCCGACGACGGACCGTACTTCGAGGACGACACCGCCACCTGGCGGCATAGTTGGAACAGCACTAACACCAACGGTCAAGCTCTCGCCAGCGGAGTTTACCTCTACCACGCCGAAGGCTCGCAGGGCGAGACCATCGGTAAACTGGCAATTATTCGTTAAGCAACGCGGTGCGTTGCATCACAAGACTGACCTTCGGTCAGAACACCTTGAGAATTGTCCGCTCCCGTTGGTCGCTTACAGATTCGTTTTATGCGGTGGAGTTTCTCGGTTGATTCTCTGATGCGAAGCATCAGACTGTGGTGCAGCGTACTACGCTGCCGCGGTGCGTTGCATCACAAGACTGACCTTCGGTCAGAACACCTTGAGAACTGCCCGCTCTATTCGTTCGCTACTCTAAGACAAATGTGGGGTAATGTAGCGAGCAGTGGCGAGTGGAAGACCGTGGCAGCGTGTGTGAAGTTTCCGTTGACCCAGCCGCGAAAGTAAGATGCAACGCTTAGCGTTGCCGCTTCCGTTGGTCGCTTACATCGTGTTCTCTCTCCCCAACGGTGAGAGAGTCTGGATGAGAGACCAGCACCACTAACCTGGGGTTAAAAAGCTCTCAACGTAAAACAGGTCGGCTCCTTGCCGACCTAAGCTCTATTCACCCCCAACCTAACTCCAACCCACAACGATAATCATGTATGACGGATTAACCCTTGCCGCCTATCTCGATTCCTGGCGCGACTTTCTGGTCGGTGCCAGGCTGATCGACCTCACCGTCCTCGATGCCGTGGATCGGGAGCAGAACCGCACTCTGGAACCGAGCCTGCGTGGCGGCGCAGTCATCGTCTTCTCGCTGGCGAAGGGACGAGAGGAGCGGGAACTGGTCTTTCTGACTCCCACCCCACACTCCGGGCTGTTCCTGTGGAATGGTCCCAATCTCCGCCGCCAGAAACCTCGGAGCCAGCAGCACCGCAGCGAGGCATCCTTCCTTCGCCAGCAGCTCGGCGGCGCGCGAATCACCCAGCTGCAGCAATTCGGACGCGACCGCCTGGTCAGGCTGGTCTTCGAGGGAAGCAACGATCTGGGAGAGCGGCGGGAGTCAGTCGTTCGCTTTCTGCTAACCGGACGGCGAGCCAACCTTTTGTTGGAGAACGACGGCAACGTCGTCTTCTCCTGGCGCGGTGGAGTTCGTTACGGTGAGCCGTTTAAGGCGCCGCCCGCCGGAGTCTCCACGGTGTCCGAGTTCCTCACCCGACGAGGTGAGGGTGAGTTCGAGCCGAGGCGGAAGCGTACCCTTGCCGGGGAGTTGATCTTCCAGGTTGACGGCTTCTCCGGAACCGCCGTGGAGGAGCTTTTCCGCCGAGCCGAAGTGGATACCGATGTCGCCTTCGACACCTTGAGCGAAGCAACCCTGACCAAGCTCGGTGAAACCGGCGATGCTCTATTGCTGGAAGCAGGGGCGGTGAACTGCTATCCCGGCCTTCACATCCTCACCGCTCTGCCGTTGAGTCTTTCCACAGAGCCTCAACCAACGACCTAGGATCGGGAACGACAGGTTGTTCATCACTT
>JAIOSI010000006.1 GCA_021107695.1 bacterium | reverse complement strand
GGGGTAATCTCGACGCGTTCAAAGGGGATGCCCAGCTGCTCGCAGACCAGCCGTCCGTCTCGCTCCGATGCGGGGTCGCTATCAGCGTGAGGTAACAGCAGGCCGTGGACGTTCTTCGCGCCGAAAGCCTTCACCGCCAGAGCAGCACTAAGGGCGGAGTCCACTCCGCCGGAGATGCCAATGATGACTTTGCGATAGCCCGCGCCACGGACGTAGCCCGCCAGCCAGCCGGATAGCCCCTCAGCCAGCTTCTGATAATCCCGCTCAAAGCGTCTGTCCACCATCTACCTCGTTTTTTCTCACAGGGGTGGGATGACAAAAAGTGATGGGTTCACAATCGAATCTACCAAAACCCCGCGACCAAGCGACAGGTCTATCTCCCAGGCAATGAGTGCTCCAAACCGATACCAAAGTCGCTCATCGGAGGACATTGTAGTTAAGACCTTTACAATAAGATCGGATTCAACTTCCCCGTCCTCTGGTATCCAGGACAGAACTTCACGATAACGCTCCCCTACGCGACGCGCAACCTCCGAATCCACAAAGACCTGATAGTCGGCATCCGTGGTGAGCCGTCCGCTGTCTTTTCGCATCTCGTAAGCGGCGTACACGGCCATCCCTTCCATTTGCGTGAAATACCGCACGACCTCACACAGCTTTTGTGGTCTATTCAGTCCTGATAGTCCCGGAAACGCCTGATGTTTGAAAAAGCCAACGTGATGGAGTTCATGGATGGCGTAGTAAAGTATCTCCTCAGGATCACTCAGAAAATGCTGATGTCCGATATTTATCGCCGCGCCCCGGGGGGTCGCCACTCCAATATCATAGCCAGTAACAAAATGAAGACTCGCCGACGGCAGGGTGTTTTGTGGAAGATAGTTCACAACCTCTGTTGCAGCATCCTCCAGTTCTGGAATGCGCGTTTTCCAGTAATCCAGAACTCGGCGCACCCCCGCCGGGTCTGTGGTGTTTTCCAGCAATTCCTTCAATAATAATTCAGAATCGACAACATCGCCCGTTGTCATCTGCCTGTGTTGAGAGAGAAGAGTAAAGCCAGGCTGTGTCATTATTTCTTGAGCTTTTTTCTTATTGGGTGCGTCCAACTGGGCACACAGCAACTCAGGAAAAGAGGTCGTTACGTTGATAACGATTTCGGACATTATTTTCCTATTGAAAATATACAATTTGCTCTTATTTTGTCAGGGTGAGCAACTCAAAGGTTTCGATATGCTCGATATAGCCCGGCGTACTCGGCGATTGAAAGCACCTGAGGTCGTCGGCTGCGCTCGATCTCCGCTGCCTCCAGCACCGCCAGCCAGGCCTCCTTGTCTATCGCCAGTTCTTTGAGCGGAGCGTTGCCCAGCTGCTTGCGTCGATGGGTGAAGCAGGCTCGCACCAGCCGGAAGAAAGCCTCCTCGTCATCCACTTCAACGGGGGGTTGCTCCCGGCGGATAAGCTCGACCACGGCGGAGTCCACTCGCGGCGGCGGCTTGAACTTGCCCCGCCCCACGGAGATAGCCAGTCGCGCCTGCCAGTGGTACTGGGTATAGACGCTCAGCGAGCCGTAGTCAGAGCCGCCCGGTTCGGCGGTCAGGCGTTTGGCGAACTCCAGCTGGAACATTAGCACGGCTTTGGAATAGCGTGGTTCCACGCAGGCACGCTGGACTATCTTCGCCGAGATGTAGTAGGGAACGTTGCCGACCAGCACGACGGGGGCGGGTAGCTGCCCCGACAGGTCGAGAGATAGGAAGTCGCCCTCAATCAGGCGGAAGTTACTCTGTTCGCTGAACTTACCACGCAGCCGCTCGGCAAGCCAGGGGTCAAGCTCCATCCCCAGGTAGCTTCTGGCTCGGTGGAGCAGCCCCGCCGTCAAGGCTCCATGACCGGGGCCGATCTCGACCACCGCCGCACCCTCCGGCACCAGATTGATAATCTGTCGGACGATCCGCTGGCTGTCGAGAAAGTGCTGACCGAGCTTTGGACGCTGGGGCATGGCTCCGGGGGATAAGGTTCCGGAAGAGTATAACATTGGTAGTTGGGTACAAAGAAGGGGCGCATTGCAATACGCCCCTTACAACATCGGCAAACAAATCTGCCGCTGCTATTACTTGCTCAGATACCCGCGCACCCGCTCGACGATTCCAGGGGCATCGAGCTTGTACTCCCGCAGTAGTTCCATCGGCTCGCCGGATTCGCAGAACTCGTCCTCGATTCCGATAAAGCCGAGGGGCAGGGGATGGCTCCCTGCCAGTGCCTCGGCGACTGCTCCGCCGAGACCGCCGTAGATATTGTGTTCCTCCACTACGCAGCCCCGTTTGACCTGCTTCGCCACTGTGGCGATGGTATCCACATCGAGGGGCTTGATGGTGTTGACGTTGACCACCCAGGGGTCGATGCCGTCTTCGGTGGCAAGTATCTCCGCCGCCTCCAGGGTATCGTAAACCGAATGCCCGGTGGTGTAGAGAACCAGCTCGCCGCCGCCTTTGCGATAAACATAGGCTCTTCCGGTCTCGAAGGGTGTCTCCGCCGTTGTTACCACCGGCAGCGGCACCCGCCCCATACGGATATAGACCGGGCCGGGGTAGTCAACCGTCGCCTCAATAATCTTTGGCACCTGAGCACCATCCGTCGCGCTCACCAAGGTCATGTTCGGCAGGCTGCGCAGGATGGCGATGTCGGAGATGGCAAAGTGGGTCGGTCCGTCGGGACCCACAGTGATTCCACCGTAAGAACCGCCGAAGCGCACCGGAAGGTTTGGATAGCAGACGCTGACCCGAATCTGTCCCCAGGCACGACCAGAGAGAAACACCCCGAAGCTGTTGACGTAGGGAATCTTACCTGCCAGAGCCAGTCCGGCTCCGGTGCCGACGAGGTCTTGTTCGCTGATGCCCACGTCGAAGAAACGCCGGGAGATAGATTCGTCCTTTGCATCGCGAATGCGGGAGCTTTGGGTGGAGTTCGCCAGGTCGGCATCGAGGGCGACGACCTCCGGTCGTTCCGTAGCAAGCTTTAACAGAGCCGCACCGTAGGTTACTTTGCAGGCTTGCCAGTTCTCTCGGTTCGCCGCGTCGGTCAGGGAGAGCAGGCGCATCTCTTTTACTGTTGAGTTGAGAGCCACTAGCGACCACCTCCCTTCACTTCGCCAAGAACCGTTTTCATACAGCTGCTTTCAATCTTTTTATCGCCGCAGATTTCGGTAACGGCTGCCTGGAGCTGTTCCACGCTGGGAGATTTACCGTGCCAGCCCGCCTGATCGGTCATAAAAGAAACCCCGTGTCCCTTGTGGGTGTTGGCGATGATGCAGCTTGGCTTGCCTTTGGTGGCTAACGCCTCGTCGTAGGCGCGGCGCAGGTCGGAGAAGGAATGCCCATCGCACTCAATCACATGGAAGCCGAAGGAGAGCCACTTCTCCGCCAGCGGCTCCAGAGCCATCACCTTTTCGGTTTTGCCGTCAATCTGAAGACCGTTGCGGTCAACAATCGCCGTAACGTTGTCCAGCTTGTAGTGAGCCGAGGTCATCGCCGCCTCCCAGACCTGTCCCTCCTGAAGCTCACCGTCACCGAGGAGACACCAGGTGTGGAGGTCGCTGCCGTCGAGCTTCGCCGCCAGAGCCACTCCATTAGCGAGGGAGAGTCCCTGCCCCAGCGACCCGGTGCTGGCGTCGATGCCGGGGATGTGCAGCGAGGGATGTCCCTGAAGCAGACCGCCGACCCGGCGCAGGTGGCAGAGTTCTTCCTCCGGGAAGTAGCCCTGCTCCGCCAGAATAGCGTAGAGAATCGGGCAGGCGTGTCCCTTTGAAAGGACGAAGCGGTCGCGGTCAGTGCGCTCCGGATTGGCGGGATCGTGGCGTAGGTACTGATAATAGAGGGTGGATAGTATCTCTACCGAAGAGAGCGAACCGCCGGGATGACCGGAGCTGGCTTGGTGGATCATGCAGAGCGTATCGCAGCGCAGCCGCCGGGCAAGTTTCTCCAGAGCCGCGTCGTCGTACTTAACAGCAGGGTAGGGAAAGGCTTTCGTTTTCAAGGGGGTACTCCCTGAAAAAAGTGATGAGGACGAAAGAGGTGGGACAAAGAACAGGGACAGATTATAGCAGAGCGGTTAGCGTATTATCACCCTGTGGGAGCGGCTATCTGGTTTAATTGCATTGTAGGGGCGCACCTGATAGATGAGATTGGTGTGCGCCCTCAGAACGTTTACTCTAGTCCATCCAGCTCCACCACCCGCGCGCCGTCGGGAGGCGTGAACGAGAAAACTCCATCGGGCAGCGGCAGGTTCACCGCCTGCTCGGAGAGGATAATCTCGACCTCGATTCCGGCATCATCGGTCAGGCTGACCTTGCCCGGCAGCCAGAAACCGTCAACCTGAGTGTAGTCGGCATAGCTGACCCGCAGTGCCGGGGCGTCGCTGCGATAGAAGACCTGCTCCAGCGGCAGATTTCGCTCATCCTCCACGGTGAGCAGCAGGGCTTTCTCGCCGGAAGCAAGGCGGAACGCCAGCCGGGTTGGATTAGTTTCGTTCTCCGGGCGCAGATAGCGGATCGTTCCCTCGAAACCAAGGGGACTCACCAGCGGCGCGCCGAGGACAGCCTGGGTCAGCAGACCAATCTCGAAGTTCACACCAAGGAGTCGCTCGGCGTTCTCTGCGGTGGCATCCCCCGTCAACCAAACCCCATCGGCGGGAAGGTACACCGCCAGCTTCCCGTCCACTACCCGTGTGGTAGCCAGAACCTCGCCCAGAGGACCGTAGCTCTCCAGATAGACCCGGTCGGGCTGAGAGAAAAGTGCGGAATGCTCGCTGGTCGGCAGAACATCGTCGCCCATCCGGGCAGCGATGTTGAGGACAGCCCGCAGGCTCTCCACCTCGATGGAGCGAATAGCCAGCTCTTCGGCAAGCTCAACGGCGGTTAGCTTTTCCGTACCATCAATCCCTTCGTCAGGCTGCGGCTCTGGCAGGCAAGCGAGCAGCAGGAGTCCGACAAAGAGCAGTAGAACGATGAGTTTTTTGAGTCTCATGGCAGCCAGTCTAACACGGTTCCTGACCTCCGGTAAACAATCTGGGTGAGCAAAAAGGAGCTTGTGAAGCGGTGTTGAAGGGAGTACAATC
>JAIOSI010000266.1 GCA_021107695.1 bacterium | reverse complement strand
GTGTAATACAAAATGGGCGGGAACGGGGAAACTCCCCGCTACTCCGCCCATTTTAACAAATGTATGAATCTACCGAGGGCTACTCGGTCTCTGTGGTTACCGGGGTTTCGGGAGCAGGCTTCGGCTCGGCTTCCGTAGTGGCTCCACCGCCAACCAGCGGTACCGCGATCGGCTCTTCTTCAACCTCTTCCACTGCTGCGGCTTCTTCGCCTTCAGCAGTACCATCGGTCGTCGTGGTGGCGACTGTGCTTCCACCCGGGGTCGAGAAGAGGTACGCCAGCCCCATTGTGGCAACCATGTAGGCGATTGCCAGGTAACGGGTCAGCTTGGAAAGGAAGGAAGCGGCTCCCCGCTGACCGAGGACGGTCTGTGCTCCGGCACCGCCGAAGGCTCCGGCAAGTCCGCCGCCCTTACCCGCCTGGAGCAGAACCGTAATTACCAGACCGATGCAGATCAACACATGAACAACGATAAGAACTGTGGTAAACACGGAGGAACCTCCACTCAAATCTTCAAAACAAGAAAGACGAAAACGCGTCTGGAGTAATCAGGCAAACCTGTCCATCGTTGGCAAGCCGCTCAAAATCAGACCCACTGACAGTCAGGACGGGGAAGTCTAGCAGAACCATCGTCGCAGGTCAACTGTAAAGCGATAATCGTTCCCACCAGATTAGGGACGGTGCAAAGAATCAAAAACCACAAACTTTAGCAATTGTACAATCATTAAGGAAAATGTCCACCGTAGGGGTACGGCGCGCCGTGCCCCTACAAATCCGCATCAATTCCCAGTTACACTGCTCCTATTTTCCTGGCAACCTCAGCCCTTTTACAACTAAAACCCGCCTTGCAACAGACTCAGCGTCTGCCGCCACTGCTCGGCTCCCTTTTCGTCGCCCATAATCAGGCTGTAGGCGAGGAGAACCTTGAAGTCGTCCATTCCCGCCGTACCGTTGGTCAGGTGAAGGCGGGCGATGTCGGCGGCGCGCTGGTACAGTCCAAAGGAGAAGGCTCCGCTCAGCTCCATCGCCCCGGGTTCCGCTCCGCTGAGGAACTCTGCCTGATGCTCCCGTAAGGCGCGTGGCAGTCGCCAAAGCTCCGGCAGCGTTGGAGAGAAGGCGGCGGGACGCAGGGCAAAGGAAACCGCCCGGCTCCAGTTCTCCGCGAAGCCGTTGGCATCGGCGTTCGTTCGGAAGCGTCCGGTGAGGAACTCCACCGCCTGCTGGTCGTACTTCAGCGGCGAAGCGGGATTGGGTTGATAGCGCAGGGTCTCCGGTCGGAAACGAGCCAGGGTCATCTCGCCAATCTGAGGAGCGTGGCTGTTGAACAGCCCGGCGACCGGTCGCCAGACCTCCAGCATTCCCAGAGGGATGAACTCGCCCCTGTCTGGTCGTCCGGCGAGGACATAGCTGTTGAAGAACAGCTCTGAGGCTGCCACGGCAAGGGGGCGATTGTTGATTCGGGAGTACGACATCAGCAGCCCGGTCAACAGATAGCCCGTCCGCTGCGCTTCGTCCGGCGCGGTGGCGGCGGTGTTCTGGAGCTGCTCAATCTCCTCTGCCGAGGGCGCGATCAATCCGCCTCGGTCGGTCAGCTCCCGCCGATACCAGTCGTTGTGGATGGTGTGGTAGGCGGTAACCTCGATGTCCGGGCGTTGGTCGAGGAGATACCGCCGCACCAGCGCGTCGAAGTAATCGGCATCACTGGTGATTATCGAGGTTACCAGCAGGGCGTTCGGCGGAGCATCGGCAAAGATGTCCTGCCCGAACCGCTCCATGCCGTCTTCCGCAGACAGGTCAACCCGGGGCAGCGAGGTCAGCAGCGTCGCAACGACTACGGCTCCCAGTCCACCGAGGACCCAACGGCTGTTCAGCTTACCGTCGAACCTCCGAGCCAGCCAGCTCGCGCCGAGGAACAGACCCACCACCAGCACAAGAACTCCGCTGAGGAGGAAGGTTTCCTCGCTCTGGAGCAGCTCGAAGAGGGGGAAGTTGCGCACCAGTACTACCCCGGCGGTGGGCAGAATCAGCAGGAGCAGCAGTCCGATTAACAGGCTGCGCCGTCCCTTTTTACCCAGAAGGGCGAAACCGGGGATGGTCAGCAGCAGCCCACCGACGACGAACTCCCGCCAGAAGGTTCTGCCGACCCAGCCGAGCTGAATGAGCAGCTGGGCGAAGCTCCGCTCCAGTGGTGGCTTCGCGTAAGCGGACTGAGTGATGCCCTCGATGAAGCCCCGCCAGGAGTCGGTTCCCTCCCAGTTGATCAGCGGTCCGGTGCTGGCGCGCAGCGGCAGGTAGAGGTACACCGACACTCCGCCCAGAAACGCCCCGATTGTTAGCAGGGTCGTCCGCAGGTTGAGCCTGCGCAGAGCGGGCGATCCGATCAGCACCAGTGCGGGAAGGTAGGTCAGCGTGGCGTTGTGGCTGACCAGGAGCAAGCCAGTGAGCAGCCCCGCCGTTACCAGTT
>JAIOSI010000105.1 GCA_021107695.1 bacterium | reverse complement strand
TTACGCGGCTTGTTTAGAGGGAACGGTCTATCGCTTCGACCTCGACGATGGCGAGCTGCTCTGGGAGAAGCAGATGAACGCGACCAGCGCGCCCTTTGTCTATGACGGCGCAGTGTATGTCTCTCAGCGTGAAGAGGGCGAAGGCCAGGACGACTACGGTCAGCTTCAGTACGAAGGGCTAGCTCGCCTCGATGGCAAGTCCGGTGAGCGGGATAATGCCGAACTCTGGTCTCGTCGTCAGGCGGATTACCTGCGTCATTCTCATAACGCCGAGGGCAACTACTACGCCGAACAAATGGATGCCGATTCCTCCGTTGGCTTCTCCTACGCCCCGGAGACCGCCAAGCTGAGCCAGGGGATGGGTAACCTGGGCTGGGGCTCGGTGATGGGCATCTGGGCGTTCCAGGGTTCGCGTCCCGTGGTGATCGACGACCTCTCCTACGCCAGCCAGGACGATGTTGTTGTCTGTACAGATATTGACTCCGGCGAGGTCAACTGGGAGTTTGAGTACAAGCCGGAGGGCGAACGCCTCGGCGGGCGGTTGCTGACTCCACCGTCGGTTGCTGGCGACAAGCTCTACTTCGGCACCGAGGATGGTTATCTGCTCTGCCTAAGCATGGATGACGGTGATGAGCAGTGGCGGATTCCCGTTGGCGAGCCGATCCGCTTCCAACCCGCTATCGAGGGTGGCTGGCTCTACGTTGGCACGGACCGGGGAACCCTGGTAGCACTAAACCTGAACGACCGCTCGGCAACGGGCTGGGCAATGTGGGGCGGCTCGGCAACTCACAATTAGCAACGCCAAGCGTTGCATCTTAGGGCTGGGCTTCGCCCAGAAAACCTTGAGAATGTCCCGCTCCCGTTGGTCGCTTACAAATGACGTTTTCACTGTAGGGGCGAAGCGATTCCGATATGAATTGCCTTCGCCCTTTGTTGAATAGGAAAAGGGCGAACACAAGGTCCGCCCCTACGATACAACTCGCTATGCTGCCTACAAGCCGTACTTGTCGATGATCCCCTTCTTGTCGAGACCGAGGATGCCGTACTTCTCTCCGATCTTCTTGAAGGCCGCGACGCACTTGTCGATGTGTTCCTTGGTGTGGGCGGCGGAGAGCTGCACGCGGATGCGTGCCTGACCATTGGGAACAACGGGGAAGAAGAAGCCGATGACGTAGATCCCCTCGGCGTACATATCCCGTGCCATGTCGTTGGCGAGCTTGGCGTTAAAGAGCATCACCGGCACGATGGGGGTATCGCCAGAGCGGATGTTCAGGCCAGCCTCGGTGATTTTCTCGCGGAAGTAGTTGGCATTCCACTCCAGCTTGTCCCGCCGCTCGGTGTTCTTCGTTACCAGCTCGATGACCTTGATGGAGGTCGCCGTGATAACCGGGGAGAGGGAGTTGCTGAAGAGGTAGGGTCGCGCCTTCTGGCGGCAAAGCTCCACCAGCTCTTTGCGTCCGGCAACGCAACCGCCGGAGGCTCCGCCCAACGCTTTACCGAGGGTCGTGGTGATTATGTCAATCTTGCCCAGCACGCCGAAATGCTCGGCAACGCCCCGTCCGGTCTTGCCGATGAAGCCGCTGGCGTGGGAGTCGTCCACCAGAATCATGGCATCGTACTTCTCGCAGAGTGCCACAGCTTCGTCCAGCGGGAAGAGGTCGCCGTCCATGCTGAAGACACCGTCGGTAACCACCAGGCGGGTGCGCTTGTCCTGATGAAGCTGGAGCTTCTTCTCCAGATGCTTCATGTTCATGTGCTTGAAGGTGTCGTACTCAGCGGAGCAGAGCCGGATGCCGTCCACCAGCGAGGCGTGGATTAAGCGGTCGGCGATGATCACATCTTCCTGCCCGAGGACCGCCTCGAAGACCCCGGCGTTAGCGTCCATGCACGAGGGGAAGAGGAGGCAGTCTTCGGTGCCGAGGTACTCGGAGAGCATATCTTGCAGGGTGCGGTGGATGTCCTGGGTTCCGCAGATGAAGCGGACCGAGGACATGCCGTAACCGCGAGAGTCCAGTCCCTCGTGGGCGGCGGCGATGACATCGGGGTGGTTGGAGAGTCCGAGGTAGTTGTTCGCGCAGAAGTTAAGCACCTCTGCCTGCGGCGCGCCTTCGGGGAACTCGACCTTGATGGACGCGCCCTGCTGCGAGCAGATGAAGCGTTTGTCCTTGTACAGACCCTTGTCCTTTATCCCGACGATCTCATCGGCGAACACCTGCTTGGTTTTGTCTGAATATGCCACGCTATCCTCCGTCTTGGGGTAATGTATTGGATATGAGTGCGTCTCCCTCCCCTGGTGGGAAGAGAGAATCAGCGTTTAGCCTAAGTGGTGCTACTTCTTGAACTTGAGAACCAGGTCGACGATGGAGTTGACGGTGTCGAAGGCCTCTGGGGTGGCTTCGTCGTCGGGGAGCTTGATGTCGTACTTCTTCTCGAGGAAGACCTTGAGGGAGACCATGGAGAAGCTGTCCACCAGCCCGGAGGAGATGAGGGCGGTGTCGAAGGTTACTTCGTCGTCTTCCTCGGCGTACTCCTCGATGACGTATTCGAGGATGGTCTCGTGCATTTCGTTTGCCATGCGGTTCCTTTCGTGGGGTGAGGGTTAGCTAATTCTGTTCAATCAAAGCATCATCAAGTTTTGAGCTTATCTCTGAAATATATTTAAGTATGTTAGCAATAGTGTCTTTCACGAACTTAGGATATTCTTCTGAGGGTATTGGAATAGGCTCGTTTAGCAACCGATGAGCAAGTATATTCCTAAATGAATATACTTGCTCCATTAGAGAATAATCAAAATCAATCGACTCAATACCAATGGAGTATAAGAAGCACTCAATATGCTCTATTTTGTTGATGGGTATATCTCGAACCGTTTTGAGAGCATGATTTACTTTATTCTCATCACGGAAGTAACTCCACCATTCTTGTATGTATTTCTTGGATATCTTTTTGTTGTTCTTACCATACTCTGCAAGTTTCCCGATAGCCAGCAGAAAATATAGGCGATCGCTCCCATCAATATGTGTTTGATGATAGTCTATTACA
>JAIOSI010000033.1 GCA_021107695.1 bacterium | reverse complement strand
GGCGGTGTCCATCGTCAGCAGGGTCTCGCTGACAGTGCCTATCTGGTTGAGTTTGATGAGGATCGAGTTACTGGCGTTCAGCTCGATGCCCTTGCGCAGGATCTCGGCGTTGGTTACGTAGAGATCATCGCCGACGAGCTGCAGACGGTCGCCCAGCACCTTTTGCTGCAAGACCCAGCCGTCCCAGTCGTTCTCGTCGAGTCCGTCCTCGATGGAGATAATCGGGAATCGCTCCGCCCATCCTTTATATATGTCAACCATCCCGGCGGAGTCCACGGTCTTGCCTTCGGCGGCGAGGGTGTATTTACCGTCCTTGCAGAAGCTGCTGGCGGCGGCATCGATGGCGAGCCAAATCTCCTCGCCGGGCTTGTAACCCGCCTTCTCGATGGCGGTTACCAGCACCTCGAAGGCGGCGGTGTTCGAGCTGAGGTTCGGGGCGTAGCCACCCTCGTTACCGACATTGGTCGAGAGTCCTTCAGCCTTGAGAACCTTCGCCAGGCTGTGGAAGACCTCGGCACCGGCACGCATCGCGTCCCGGAAGCTGTCGAAACCGGTGGGGCAGATCATGAACTCCTGAATGTCCACGTTGTTGTCGGCGTGCATTCCGCCGTTGAGAACGTTGAGCATCGGCACCGGCAGCGTCCGGGCGTTGCTGCCGCCGAGGTAGCGGTAGAGCGGCATCTCATGATAATCCGCCGCCGCGATCGCCGCGGCAAGGCTGGCACCGAGGATGGCGTTGGCTCCGAGACGACCCTTGTTCGGCGTGCCGTCGAGGGCGATCATCGCCCGGTCAATCGCCTCCTGCTCGTCGGCATCGAAGCCCAGCAGCAGCTCGGCAATCTCGCCGTTTAGGTTATCCAAAGCCCGCAGAACGCCCTTGCCATTATAGCGTTTCTTGTCGCCGTCGCGCAGCTCCACGGCCTCGCGCTCGCCGGTGCTGGCTCCGGAGGGAACCATCGCCCGTCCAAAGCTGCCGTCCTCCAGGGTGATCTCGACCTCGACGGTGGGGTTGCCCCGGGAATCGAGAACCTCGCGCCCGTGAATGTCTATGATTGTGCTCATCGTCGTATCTCCTCCAGCTTGAAGCTGGACACAGCCTCGCGGCTAATGTTTTAGGTAAAGTTAAGGTTTGTCTCCGCGTTTATCCGCTCCCGATGGTCGCTCAGATATTTCAGTGCTTATATCTTCTCTTGTGGATGTTAGGAATCATCGCCGTTTCGCGGACCGACCTAAAGGTCGGCCCCTACGTAAAATCTGGAGAATGTTCAGAATACGCTGGCAGGGGCGGACCTATGTGTCCGCCCCTAATTGGACACACACGCACCTTCGGGGGGCGCACACACAGGTGCGCCCCTACAAAACCTGGAGACTGTCCAGCACCTTCGCCGTTTCTGCGGCGGGCATTAAAATGCCCGCCCTACATTATCGTCATCGAAGCGTTGCTACCGCGATACCAGAATCGACTTTGTCAGGGCGATGCGCTTGATTTTTTCTCCGGCGATCTTCACCGCTGCGGCGTAGGGGGTCAGACCCTTGCGCCGGGCGAGGCTGAAGACCCGACCGAGGTTCCGGTAAACCTGCGCCGTTGCCTTCCGCACCTCCTCGACGGTGTCTCGCCCGCCGGGATTGTTGTGCATCAGGGTATCGCCAGCGTTGATAACGAAGTCCGGGGCGTAGAGGATGTCCCGCTCGGCGAGTTCATCTGCCAGACGAAGTTCGGCGAGCTGGTCGAAGGCGGAGCCAGCGATGATCTTGCAGTTGAGCCGCTTCACCGTCTCAGCGTTAATCGTCCCGCCGACGGCGCAGGGCGAGAAGACCTCGCAGGGGACGTCGTAGATGTCTTCGGGCTTGACGACCTCGACCTCGTGATGGCGATCCTGCACTGCCTTGAGGGGGTCGAACTTGCGGTCGCTGATAATCAGCTTCGCACCGTTCTCGATGAGAATATCGGCAAGGGCCGAACCAACGCTGCCGACCCCCTGAATCGCAATCACCCGATCGCGGACGGAGGGGTCGTTGTGGCGGTAGTTCAGGCAGGCGGTGATGCCGTGGTAAACGCCCCAGGCGGCTGCGGTCTCGCTGTTCACCACATGGGGCGAGTTAGCGAAGACGAATTCGGTCTCCCGTCCGACCACCCGCATGTCATCGTCGTTGGTTCCGAGGTCGGAATAGACGGTTATCCGCCCGCGCAGCCCGTCGATGAACCGACCGAAGGCACGCAGGGCGACCACGTCCGCCTCGGCATTCTCGTCCCAGAGAACCGCCATCCCGCCACCGGACTGGTCGTAGGCGACCGCGGTCTGATAGGTCATCAGCTGGGAGAGCCGCAGCACGTCCTCCACCGCCGTGTCCTCGTCGGGATAGCGGCGCAGACGACAGCCGCCCAGAGCCGGACCGAGGGTGGTGTTGTGAATGGCAATCAACGCCCGCAGCCCGGTCTTCTGATGGTGGCAGAAGATCAGCTGCTCATGACCACGTTCTTCAAGTGTTTCAAAAATGCCCACTTCAACTCTCCCATATTGTAATGAATCTCAGTTCCGGCGGGCCGACCTGAAAAGTCGGCCCCTACGTAAAACCTTGTGTTTGTTCATAATACGCTGGTAGGGGCGGACCTATGTGTCCGCCCTGTTTTTGGACGCACATAGACTTTCGGAGGGCGCAACACGCTGCGCCCCTACAAAACCCGCCCTAATCCTCATCCAACTCAATCTGCTCTACCATCAGCCCGTTCTTCGTCGCCTCGGCGAGGAGCTTCACCGCCAGCTCGTCGGGGTAACCCTCGGCGTAAACAATCCGTTGAATGCCAGCGTTGATAAGGATCTTCGTGCAGATGCTACAGGGGTGATTGGTAACGTAGATCGTCGCACCGTCGGTGCTGAGACCGAACCGCGCCGCCTGGGCGATGGCGTTCTGCTCGGCGTGGGTTCCCCGGCAGATCTCGTGGCGGGTGCCGGAGGGGATGCCCAGCTGCTCGCGGAGGCAGCCGCCCAGCTCCTCGCAGTGCTTCAAGCCAGTGGGCGCGCCGTTGTAACCGGTGGCGAGGAGATGGCGATCGCGCACCAAAACCGCCCCGACAGCCCGACGCAGGCAGGTCGCCCGTGTGGCAACCAGGCGGGCGATTTTCAGAAAATATTGATCCCAGGAGGGGCGTTTCATATTTTGTAAAACCTTGCTGCTGCTATCTCCTTCCCCCTCTGGGGGGAAGGTCGGGAAGGGGGGCTATCGGTGAAGATGTACGTTCTTGACAACCATCAAATGTTTGTTGCTTTTGCTGACACAATGCCTTTATCTTAAAAGATAAGCCATCGAGAACAGCCCCCCTCCCTTAATCCCTCCCCCCTTAGGGGGAGGGGGAGGATTTTAGGCAAACGCAATATCTAACCCAATCGCCGTTTCTACGGCGGGGATTAAAATCCCCGCCCTACATTAACCCCACGAGAATGTTAAGAATCCACACCGTAGGGGCAGACCCCTGTGCCTGCC
>JAIOSI010000091.1 GCA_021107695.1 bacterium | reverse complement strand
TGCCATCACGCCCCAGCAACGTGAAGCAGCTTCACCACGCCTATCTTTATCGTAATAGGTATATTCTGTCCTTAGAAGAGGTTAACGTAATCGCCATTCTGATTGAAGCTAATCTCCGCGTCGTAGGGAAGGAACAATTAGTTCGACCTTCAGGGTCTCGCCGCGTTCCTCCAGCTCTATCCTGGCTTCGCTGCGGCTCATCACCCGTCGTTCCAGGGGCAGGTCGGCTTTAATCAGCTCGCGCATTTTGTCTTCGATGGCGACGAGGTCGTCTTCGGTGAACGGCTTATCGGTGAGGAAGTCGTAGTAAAAGCCGTTGGAGATTGCCGGGCCGATACCAAAACGCACGGCGGGATATAGCTTTTGCACGGCGGTTGCCAGCAGGTGCGCCGAGGTGTGCCAGTAGAACTCCGCTCCTTCCGGGTCGTCGAACTTGACCAGGCGGAAGCCGTGTTCCCCCGACTCGATTGGACGGTGCAGGTCCCACAGCTCGTCGTCAAGCACCGCGCCGACCACGGAGCGTGCCAGCCCGGCGGAGATGCCCTCGGCAACTTCGATGGGCTTGATTCCGGCGGGGTAGTCCTTGATTGCGCCGTCGGGCAGGCGCAGTTTTACGTTGTTGTCTGACATGGTAAATCCTTGTTGTCTTGGAAAAATGTGTTAAAAAACGCGCTTGCGACGCGGGTCGCAGGCGCGTCGGTAAAGCAAAATATATCAGGTAGTTGTGGCTGTGATAGTTAAGGGGAGAATTCTCAGAAAGGCGATGTAGCAATCCACCGAGCCACCGACCGCCAGAGCTGAAAATCCCAAAGCCACCTTAAATCCTTTTAGCAAATTTCAGAGTCGAGGAATGTTCCTCAGGTACAAGTATGCTAGAATATAGTCAGCTCGCTGGTGAATGTCAAGTTCCTTACCGGATTGCCTTATCCAGATTGTTTTTCGATGACACAAAAACTCGCGGTTATCTCCCTGCTCGTGTTTAGTATCTCCACCTACGCTCTGCCCGCTGTGGAGCTGGAGGCTGCCTTCGATGGTGAGGCGGTTAGCGGCACGGCTACGCTGACCCTGACCGCTGGTTCCGGTGAGGAGCTGTGGCTCTATCTGCCTGCCAATCGGGATGCTGACGAGGGCTTCCGGCAGCCAGTGGAGGAGCTGTACCTCTTTGCGACGAATGAGGGCGGACGCTATCCCTTCAACCCGCCGCTGGAGATTAGCTCCCTGACAGTGAATGACGAACCGATTGCCGACTATACTATCGATGGTATCAGGTTGCGGATTCCACTCACGGAGTCGCTGACCGTTGATGAGGCAATAACGGTAACGCTGGAGTTCAGCGTTAGAGTACCGGAGTTCCGCCAGCACTGGGGCAGCGGCGATGGCTACACGGTTCTGGCGGGCTGGCATCCTCAGCCCTGGCCTCTGGATGATGAGGGCGAGTATCTCGACGCAGAAACGCTGCCCTGGTCGGTCTTTCCGGCAGTGTTAACCGATTACCGCTGGCGACTGGAGGTACCCGATGGCTGGTGGCTGGTAAATGGACGCAGCGACGACTTCAGTGAACGACGCTGCCGAGGTCTGGATCTGCTGCTGCTTACCGAGGAAAGCCTGAGCGGCGTTGACGAGGAGATCTGGAGCGGGCAGACGGTAAAGCTGATCGACCTCACCGCCGGAGCGGGGCGGAAGAGCAACAGCGAGATGGGCTTCGTTGACGCGCTAATGGGAGCCTCCGGTGCCGGAGACCTCCACCTGATTCGCGAGGGCTGGGACCGCTACTCCGACTGGTTCGGTCCGCTGGAGCGAGGACTGACCGTGGTCGTCTGCGATACACCGATCTACGGCGGGTCGTGTTACGACGGTCTGCTGCTCCTCGGCGCACTGGATAAACCGCCGATAGTCCTGGCGGATAAGCTCGTTTACCTGCGTCAGCTGGCACTACAGTGGTTCTGGTCGGCGGGAGCGGTCAACAGCTTTGAGACTCCCTTCCTCAGCGAGGGACTAGCCCACTGGGCAGCCCGGCGGGCGTTGCTCGATATAAAGGGTGAAGGAAAAGACCTCATCCCCGTAGAGCTGCTGGGGATTGATCAGGACATCCTCTCCCGCACCCTGCGCCATGATTTCCGGCGTTCCGGTCAGCACCAGCCAGCCCTGGCAGCGGCTAACCAGTTCAACCAGACCCTGACCTATCACGTTGGAATCCGGGAGCAGGGGAGTCAGGCTCTTGTCGAGTGGAGCCGCCGCTGGAGCGAGGATGAGCTAACCGCGGCGGTGCGGGATTATCTGCAAGGCGACCTGGCGACCACCGACGGACTGTTCACTGCTCTGGCAAACCGGGTCGGTGGCGAGCCGACTGCCGAGCTGCTCACCGCCCTCGGCGGAGAGACTCCGGCTTACGTAGTTGGCGAGACCCTCCTGGAACCGAACGAGGTCGAGCCGCCGGGCTTCGAGTTCCGCATCCTCCCCGATGCTCTCGACCCGGAGGCATGGACGCTCTTTTTCACTCCCTATCCCTGGGTGGAGCCGGACGGAAGCTGGACTCTCGGCGGCGCGCTCTGGGGACGGCGGGGGGTTCACCTGCTGCCGCTGGAGGTCTGGGGCAACGACGACCTTTTCCTCGTCGGCAGCTACAACACCACCCATCACAACGTTAACCTGCTGGGGCAGTTCTCCACCCGCCTCGATGAGGTGCTGCCCTTCTGGCGGGTTGGGCTGGCTGGTTACACCCGCCACGACGAAACCGGAGCGACCCTGCTCACCAGTTTCGAGTTTGGTTCTCATATCGGACGGGCACCGGCGGCGAAACTCTCCGGCGGCTTCAACTACGCTCACCTGACCTGGGGACGACCGGAGCGAGCCTTCACCACCACGGGCTGGGAGGGACGGCAGCTCTCCTTCTTCCTCAAGCTCTATCTGGACGGGCGCAGCAAGCTTGGCGGCGCGGA
>JAIOSI010000010.1 GCA_021107695.1 bacterium | reverse complement strand
TTTGGTGGAGGTCGAGCCGGGATTGATAACAAGAATGTGATGGTTACCCATGGGGAGAGTCTCCTTGCGATGATCTTCGGTAAGCGGCTTCCTAAGTGGAGCAATCTTACCATAGCCATTGCGATTTTGGGACAACGCGGTACGTTGACCTTAGCAATTGCTGGCAGGAGCGAACACCATATTGACGTTCTCCTCCCCCCCCAAAAAAACGGCGGGAGGGAGTCTTTCAATCAGCCCTTCAGCTGCCCCCGCAACATCGACAAAGCTATCTTGTGTATCTGACCAGCTGATAGTATCATCATGCCCTTGTTCTTCCCCACCGGTCGGACGGGCGGTTTTCACCCGCTGTCAGTTGATCTCAGAACTGTTGCGAACCTGACCCTCGCCGATAAACGGCGATTTATCAACAAATTACACTTCGCAAACAGTTTATAGGAAAATACCCCTACCACCGGAGGTAACATGGCTATCTTCTCACCAGTAGGCGAGAAAGAGATTACTCGGGCAATTGTCAACGAGTGGTCTCGCTTCATGGACGAGTACACCGAGAGCGACGTGATCATCGTCGGCGGCGGTCCTGCCGGACTGATCTGCGCCCACGACCTGGCGAAGGCCGGGGTCAAGACGCTGATTATCGAGCGCAACCCCCACCTCGGCGGCGGCTTCTGGACCGGCGGCTACTTTATGGCTCCGCTGACCTACCGCTCGCCAGCCGATAAGATTCTCGATGAGTTCAACATCCCCTATCGCAAAGTGGAGAAGGGACTCTGCGTCTCCCCTGCTCCGGCTAACGTCTCTCGCTTTATCAGTGCCGCCTACGAGGTCGGCGTGGGAGTCCTCAACTGCACCACGGTTTACGACGTGGTTCTGCGGGGCAAAACCCCCGGCGTTGGTGGCGACCTGCAAGACGCCCGGATGGGCGGCGTGGTGATCAACTGGACCGCGCTGGACTACATCCCCCGTGGACAGAACACTCTCGATCCGGTCTGCCTGGAGACGAAGATTGTCATCGACGACACCGGTCACGAGGCCGGGGTTATGCAGCTGCTGGCAAAGCGCGACCTGATGAAGCTGAAGAAAGAGCAGCCGATGTGGATCGAACGCTCCGAGGAAGAGATTGTGGAATACACTGGCGAGGTCTATCCTGGACTGGTAGCCATCGGGATGAGCGTTGCCTCCTTCCACGGTCTGACCCGGATGGGACCGACCTTCGGCGCGATGCTCCTCTCCGGTCGTCGGGGAGCCGAGGTAACCCTGAAGCTCCTCGGTAAGTAGAGCTACACCAGTATGTTATAACTAAGCCAGTCTCAATTGAGGCTGGCTTTCTTGCAATCTCTAAACCCACCTGCTATTATCGGAGGCTCTGATTCGCCTCAACAGAAGGGTACCAATGAAACACCTCCTGACTATCGCGCTGCTCCTCAGCCTGTTCTTTGTGATTGCCTGTGGCGAGGAAGAGGGTACCGTGGTGGTCGGTGATGACCCCATCGAAACTGTTGAAGAGGCAGAAGAAATCGCCGCACCCGCCGGAGAAGAGTTTAGCGATGTGGTAATGGTGGGTGAAATTGTGGACAGGTTCTACACTGCAGTTGCCGCCGGGAGCTTAGTTTTCCTCCCTTTGATCTCATTATGGAAGAGAAACAATTCAACGAAGAGGAGCGGCTCCTCGCCGAGGAATGGCGAGCCACCGACCTGGAACGCTTTCGGCAGATGTGGACTGATTTCACTGAGACCGGAACGGTGCTGCTGGACTGGAATCACGAGGTAACGGGTGTTACCTCTCCCGCTGGCGGCGAGTTTTATCTGGTTGTCTATGGAGTTGATGTCGAGCTGTTAACGTCAAAAAACGGTGATGCACCGGTAACTATGGAGAAGTCCGGCGAGGTTCACTATCTAAACGGCAAGTTGCTGTATGTACGATTGCCCTTTTGAACTACCGCAAAGCTACATCCCACTGAAACCACCACCCCGCACTGCTATTTTAACTAGAGGAAACCGATGAAACACCTCCTGACCATCGCACTGCTCCTCAGCCTGCTCTTTGTGGTTGCCTGTGGCGAGGAACCTGTTAAAGAGGTTGACGATGCTGCCATCGAGGCGATTGAAGAAACTGCTCTCCCCGTCGAAGCAGAGGTTACCGATGAGGCTATGGCTATCGAAACCGCAGATAAACTCTTTACCGCCGTCGGAGAGATGGATAGAGAAACCGTGATGGAGCTTTGCTTCCAGGACATCTCTGTGGTTGCCGGGGAGCTTGGTCTGACCAATGAAGAACAGGTGGCAGCACGGGAGCAGCAGGCTGCAGAGCTGGAACTCTTTGAGCTGGGCTGGGCTGAACTCTCTAAGGATGGAACCGCTCTGCTGGAATGGAACAACCTCACCGTAACCGACGCCGCCCCCGCTGAAGGTAATCCCGATCTGATCGTCTATATGGTCGGTGTTGAGCTGGTTGCTGTGGACGATGGTGGGGAACCGGAGATGGTGGATCATTCTGTTGTTATCTTTAACCTCAACGAGATGTGGTTTGCTCAGTGGCCCTTCTAACCTAACCGATTTGAGATTAACATGAAACAGCCTCGCCTCCCCATCATCGGTTTTATACTCCTCCTCATGGTCTCCCCCGGTCTCTGCGCCTTTACCGGAGAGGTCGAGGCAGAGGATTACCTCTTTAGCCTTGTCAACGAGGTTCGTCAGGAGTACGGATCTCCCGTGCTGGCGAACGATCCCCTGCTGGTTCAGGCGGCCCGTGGACACTCCTGGGAAATGATCTCTCTGGACTACTTCAGTCACTACTCACCGCTGCCGGAGCGGGAGACTCCACTGCTCCGAGTGGCAGAGGAGGGGTTGAGCGAGGTCTGGGTCGGTGAGAACATCGGCAGCGAATACACCAGCGCGGCTTACGACTGGCGTACCCTGACCGATGGACTCTTCGAGGGGCTGATGAACTCACCGCCCCACCGGGAGAACATCCTCGATCCCGACTTCAACTACGCCGGAATGGGGATCGTTTACAGTGAACACGACGGCATGAACGGACTGCATCTGACTCAGGTCTTCATGACCCGGCGAATTCGGCTGGACGGACTAACAGCGGAACTCCAGGCTGGGGAGTACAGCGTCGAGCTATGGGGACGGCAGCTCGCCCCCGGGTACCTGAAGCTCATCGTGCAGGGCAGAGAGACCGAGTACCTCTCCGTCGAGACCGACGAGGGGGGATTCTTCCACACCACGGTCAGGCTGCCAGTCAGCAGCGGCAGCCACGAGTTCCGCATGGGGATGGGTGAGGAGCAGTACGGCTCGATTGAGGTGTTTAACATCTTCCGGGTAAACACGAGCTTGAGCGAAGAAAAGGCTCTGTGCTACGGATCGGGGAGTTAGAGAAAATCCACCGTAGTCGGTAAGTGGCGGAGATCTTTGCCGATGGAGCAATCCCCAGCCCTACGCCTAGGTAGCTAACCGTTAAACTGAGATGTCAACCCTCATACACCACATAACAAAACGACGGGTCGTAATGACTCGTCGTTTTGTTTGTTCTCATACCTATCTGCCAGCCGCTACGGAAGGGCGTAGGGACCGTCTTTTTCGTAGGTCATACCCTGAAGCGTCTTGGAGTTGGCATCCTTCGACACGGTCATCGCCCACTTGAGCCACTTCAGCTCGCCATTGAGCAGGGACATCCGGTGTTCATAGACCATGTACTCGGAGAGGGAGAGCCCCTCCTTAACCATGACCTTCCAGGCATCCTTCAGCTCCGCCATCTCGTCGGTAACGGAGTCTTTGCGCCGCTCCAGCAGCTCGTAGAGTTTACCCTTGGGGATGTTGAGGTTACGGGAGAAACCGATCACGATGTCCAGTGAGAAGTAGAGCCGCTGAGTGTGTACGTCGAGGTTGTCCAGCCCGTTCTTCAGCGCGTTACGCCCACCATCGGTGATGGTATAAACCTGGCGCGGCGGACGCTTACCGACACGGGTTTCCTTCTCGGTAACGAAACCGTCCTTCTTCAGCTTCTTCAGGGTATAGTACAGGTGTCCGGTGGAAACCTCGCTCCAGAGGCGGGTGTGATTGCTCTCCAGCACCACCTTGAGCTGGTAACCGTGCATAGATTCCTCGGAGAGAAGTCCGAGAACCATCAGGTCAACCTTAGTCATCCTTATTCTCCTTTTTTGGGGGGGTTACTCAGTTGACTATCGCCTAATGCTCACAATGTTCCACTAGCATTATGAACTGATTATCGCAGTGTTGTCAAGGTTCATTTTAGAGTATCTCGTCTTCCCTTATGATTGCTTACCTCTATGATTTACCGTTATGGCTGCGCTGATGGATTTACGGAGGGAAGATTACCTGGTTGAGACCTTGCATAAGTACCTTCGTCGCGCACATCAGGCATCTGCCGTAGTTACAGAATTATTGACAGCTTGGCGGCAGTCTCCCGAACAGGCGGACAGTCAAAAGCATTGAGTTATGCAAAGGTCTCAAGGGGTTGAAACTTCTTATGAAAGTTGGGATGTACCCAAAATCCGCAGGGGGTTAAGGCCCCTTGCCTCTAGCAAGCGAAGTTAAGACGTATTCAAAAATCCCGCTATAACAGCCTCTTCTCGTCTCGTTTGCTTACACTCAGACCTATTGTAAACTAAATACGCAGTCAATATCAAGAAAGTTCACTTTCTTTGCCACTGCCCGGCAGCGTATTCTATAATGGTGTGTCAATCTGCAACCTTGAGAATAAAAATGCGAGGACATTGAGCGAAGCTGCCATCAGAGCAGAAAAGCTGGTCATGCGCTACGGCGACCTCACCGCCGTGGACGGGGTGAGCTTTACCATGGCACGGGGCGAGGTCTTCGGTTTCCTCGGTCCCAACGGAGCCGGTAAGACGACTACCATTTCCATGCTGACCACTCTCGCCCGCCCAACCAGCGGAGAAGCCTGGATCAGCAACCACAGCGTTACCAAAGCCCCAAACGCAGTACGCCGGGAGATAGGCATCGTCTTTCAGGACTCTACGCTGGATACCAAGCTCACCGTAGAGGAGAACCTGGACTTCCACGCCCGGATCTACGGTCTGACCAATCGCGCGCAACGGCGGCGGCGAATCGCTAAAATGCTGAAGCTGTCCGAGCTGACCGACCGGAGAAAAACCCTTGCGGCAAAGCTCTCTGGGGGAATGCGGCGGCGGCTGGAGATCGTCCGTGCCCTGCTCCACAGACCCAATGTCCTCTTCCTTGACGAACCGACCCTGGGGCTGGATGTGCAGAACCGTCGGCGTATCTGGGAGTACCTTATCAACACCGCCGCCAACGATGGCACGACCATCTTTGTTACGACCCATCAACTGGAAGAGGCGGAGCAGTTCCACCGGGTGGGAATCATTGATCAGGGCAAGCTGGTCGCCTGCGATACCCCGGCGGCGCTGCGAGCCTCCCTCGGCGGAAGCCTGTTGAAGCTGCGCTGCGCCGAACCGGAGGAGGCCGCCCGGCGGATTATGTCCTCCACGGGGCTTCTCCCCACGGTGAATGGCAACACGCTTTCCCTGGTCGTTGACTCCCCCGGTGAGTTCCTTGCCGAGGAGCTGGGCAAGCTCGGCGGTTTGGTAAAACAGGTCGAGGTCGTCGAGCCGAAGCTGGAGGAGGTCTTCCTCTCCCTGACCGGACACGGTCTGCGTGATGCCGAGGTTACCGGCGGTGGAGCCTGGCGCGAGGTTCATCAGGCTCAGGCAAAGAAGGTGGGGCGATGATTCAGGGAAACGTCGTTTACGCCGTCTGGCTGCGGGAGTTCAAGCGTTACTTCCGCGATGTCCCCGTGTAGCCGCCTCGGTGGCGCGTCCGATAGTCTGGCTCTTCATCCTCGGAATCGGCATCTCGCCGAACTTCGAGTCAATCTCCGGACTCTCCTACATCGAGTACATCTTCCCCGGCATGGTGGTGATGACCATCCTCTTCACCTCCACGGTCTCGGCAATCTCTATCATCTGGGATCGCGACTTCGGACTGCTCAAGGAGATGCTCGCCGCACCGATCTCCCGCAGCTCCATTGTCGTCGGCAAGATGCTCGGCGGAGCCGTCATTTCCACCATTCAGGGCAGTATCGCCATTGCCCTGGTCATCTTTCTCAACATCTCCCTGCTCTGGTACAACATCCTCTGGATCCTCATCGCCAGCTTCATCGTCGGGATGATGCTGGCAGCCCTCGGCGTGATCATCGCCAGTTGGGTGAAGAGCTACGAGGGCTTTAGTGCGGTGATGAACTTCGCCATCATGCCGATGTTCCTCGCCTCCGGGGCGATGTTCCCCCTGAAGAACCTCCCCCGCTGGGCGTATCTCCTCGCCCGTGCCAACCCCATCGCCTACGCCGTTGACCTCTTTCGCGGGCTGATGCTCCACCACTACGAATACACCTTCTTCATCGATATGACCGTCATCTCCATCCTCACCGTGGCGTTCACCGGAATCGCCATCGGTCGCTTCCACCTGATGGCAAACCGCTGGAACAGCTAGCCAGCTTGAAACTGGACACAGAGCTGGGCTTCGTTCAGAAGACCACGCATCTACCATACCCGTACTCCCTCTCCCCTCTGGGGAGGGGACTCGTCCCACGGGCTGGGGTGAGGGGCTAACGCCCAAAACCCAAATCCTCGCAACCCGCTCTCATAGCATCCCTTTCTCCAGGAGTCGTCCATGCCGGAAAACGACCTCACCCCACAGCTGAATGAATACCCGACCACCGTCGCCGAGATGGCTCACCGTCGTGGCGAGAAGTTCCCCGACCTCCCCATGTTCAAGGGTCGCTACGATGACGAAATCAAGGTTATCAACGGGCGGGAGTTCTCTCGGAAGGTGGCGGCGGTCAATGCCCACCTCCGCTCCCTGGGGATTGGCAAGGGCGACCGGGTGGCACTGCTCTCTCCAAACAAGCCGGGCTGGGGGGTCTGCTACTGCGGAATCGTCTATAACGGTGCCGTGGTCGTTCCGGTGGATCACCTTCTCACCGAGGTCGAGTACGGCCACATCCTCCGGGCGAGCAAGGCGAAGGTGCTGATCGCTGCGGGGAGTATCGCCGCTGATGTTGAAGAGAAGCTCGACGACCTCCCCTATCTGGAGCGGGTAATAGACATAGACGCCTGGGACATCCTCCATCCTGACACCCCGGCCCCCAATGTTGAAGAGCCGCCGACAAAACCCGACGCCGAGGATACCCTGGCGATCCTCTTCACCTCTGGCACCACTGGCAAGAGCAAGGCGGTGCGCCTGCTCCACCGCAACGTCGTCATCAACGTCAAGCAGGTGCAGAAGCTCGGTGCGTTTAACACCGACGACACCTTCGTCTCGGTACTGCCGCTCTTCCATACCTTTGAGTGTACCGCCGGAATGCTGATGCCGATGTACTCCGGGGCGGCGGTGATGTACACCCGCAGCCTGAAGAGTCGGGAGATCATCGCCGACATCCGCGATGGTGAGGGGACGGTCATCTTTGGTGTGCCGCTGCTATTTGAGAAAATCCTCGCCGGTATCCACAATGCCGTGAAGAAGCAGAAGGCCGTCAAGCGAGCCGCCTTCAACGCCCTGCTGGGGATGGTCAAGGCCGGGCGCGCCGTCCTCAAGGCAACATGGGGGCGGAAGGTCTTCGCTGGTCTCCGCGAAAAGGGCGGTCTCTCCAAGCTGCGCCTGATGGTCTCCGGTGCCGCTCCCCTCGACCCCAACGTCGCCCGGGGCTTTGAGAACCTGGGGATGCTACTGGCTCAGGGCTACGGCCTCACTGAGACCTCGCCGGTAACCAACTGCAACATTCCTGACTTCAAGCTCGCCAAGCCAGAGACCATCGGTCCCTGCCTCTGGGGAACCGAGGTGATGGTGTACAAGCCAGACGAAGACGGTCACGGCGAGCTGTTCTTCCGGGGTCCCCAAGTCATGCCGGGCTATCTGGATAACCCCGCCGCCAACGAGGCGGTCTTCATCGAGCATACGATTCCAGAAAACCCACAGCACAGCAAGGTGCTGTTCTACACAGCTGCGCCCGGGGTCGAGGAGATGCCCGACACCATCCGGGGCAAGTGGTTCCGCACCGGGGACATCGGCTGGATCGGCACCGACGGCCACGTGCTGGTCAGTGGGCGGAGCAAGAACGTCATCGTTATCGCAGCGGGCAAGAACGTCTATCCCGAAGAGATTGAAGAGATTGCGGGTCGCAGCCCCTTTGTGGCCGAGTGCGTGGCGATGGGGCGGAAGCAGGAAGGCTCCAGCCGCGAGGATGTCGTCCTCTTCGTCCATCCCGACTTCGAGTACTTCGAGCTGAACGCCGCCGACCGGGGCTATGAACTGACCGATACGAAGATTCGGGAGACCATCCGCCGGGAGGTTGGCCGTGCCAACGACCAGCTCGCCTCGTACAAGCGCATCAAGAGCTTCCACCTCCGCGATGAGGAGTTCCCCAAAACCTCGACGCGGAAGATCAAGCGTTTCCTGTTGAAGAACGACCTGCTCAACGCACCGAAAAGCAACTAGCGGACAGCAGGTTAGAGAGTTTGGAGAATAAAAAACGGGCTGGCATCTGCCAGCCCTTCTGTATTGGTTGAGGTGTAACTGTCTGCAAAAAGGCGGGAATTTATGCCGATGAGGCAATCCCCGCTACCTGTTTCTCTGGCAAATTGGCCAGAGCGGCTGGCGGCTCTGAACGCGGAATGGGGTAAATGTAGGGCGGGGATTTTAATCCCCGCCGCGAGACGGATGTATTACGAAATATCCAGCTCTATTCCTGCTTTATCCGCTTTTACAACCAGGTAGTTGATGAATGTCGAGCAGGAGACCAGCATATAACGAGCATCTTCAATGTCTATCTCTTCTTTTTGCCCATCTTTCTTGGCATGGCGAATACCACCATCACTAGCATAACCATAGATTTTGCTATAGCCTTCTAGCAAGGAAGTATGGGATGGAAATCCATCAAGTTTTTTCATAGCTCCTAGAGCTTGCCCTAACGTCAACTTCTCGTTACCTACAATTTTACGCGCCAGAGCCTCTACAGCTTTTAAGGACTCCCCAATGGAGCTACTGTAGTTGGGATTCTCTCTATCCGCGAAGTGTTCAAGAGCTTTAACCATATGGTCTTTAACAGTCCCGCCTTGACCTACCGCTTTCTCAATCTCCTTTATTTCCTCTTCACTCGTTATCTCAACAATTCGATTTTGTATAATAACATAAGCTGCTCTTTCACTTCGAAACGCTTCATTACACCTACTTCGATAAACTGTACAGGGAGAATGCGTGAGCTTCTCACCGTGTACTAGAACAAATTCAACAAAACTAAGTAGCTTATGCCATTTTGCATGACTTACATGCCAATTAAAAAGGAATCTGTCGAATTCCACAGGAGGATATTTGTTTAAGGGTTCCTTAAAAAAGGTGGACCAAATTAACTTATTCATCTGATAGCCAGCAGTATGTTCATATAGACCATTAAGAAATGTACCTTGATAAGCGTTCCCAAGAAGAATGCGTGTGGTTTCATCCAGTTCTTCTCGTTGAAACATTTCCCTAATCTTTGTATATCCATTTCTCTCTGAAAACAGCATTCGTTCGCCTCCTGTTACAATTCGCATTGAAAAAGCCCCCACATCCCCCCAATGTACCACAAGCTGAGGGGAAGGTGGGAGCTTAATTATGTTCTGAATAGCTGCCTAAAACCCCGCTCGATAGCGCAGGAGTGCAGCGATGCCCTCATGCTCCGCCAGGAGCTTTGGCTTGCCCGGGAAGAACTCCACGTGGGCGTTGATCGCCTCCGCCTGGCGGGTGAAGCGTTCCTTGCTGTCCTGGTCGAGGTCGTCGCTAACCAGCAGCGTATCCACCGCGCCGAACTGGAGCGCGTCCTGCACTAGCTTGAGTCCGCCAACGGCAAGCCCGTTGCGGCGCAGCTCGCCGTTGAGCCGCTCCAGCAGCCCGGCTTCCTGGTCCCGCTCCGCCTGCTCCATGACCGGGCGGAGTTTTTCTAAGAGCTTGTCTTCACCGGACTTCATGTCCCAGGCGACGGTGCCGATTATCTGCTCCGCCAGGGCTTTGGGTAGCTCCGGCTTGACGGCGTCGATCATCTGCTTGCGCCCTGCCAGGACGATGCGTTTGACTCCCGCTTCGCCGAAGAGCTTCCGCGCCCGCTCGGCAACATCCTTTGCCATGTGTAGAATCTGCTTATCGCGGCGACGCTGATAGCGCATCTGCGACCAGCCACCGACCTTGACGAGGTTCTTGATCTTCTTCTTCAGGGAGTCGCCGTCCTCGGCGGTCTTGCCAGCGGCGACGAAGATCCGTGCCCCAGCGTGATCTACGGTGATTACCCCCACCGGCTCGTATTCGTCGAGGAGCATCGCCAGGGGAAAGAGCCGGGGTTCGCTCTCTATGGTGAGCAGCGGATCCGGCGTAACTGGCAGCTCGACACCCTTTACGTAGCTAGCACCGAGGTCGGCGAAGAACGCCAGTCCGGGACCTCGATAGCCGCCGCCCCGTTTCCCGTTGATGAAATCCACGAGGAACTCCAGGGAGTCGTCGAGGTTGCTCCGCTCCTCGGTGGAGAGCAAGGGGCGCAGCCGCCTCGCAGCCTTTTCGATGTACTCGTCAACCTTGTCTTTGTGCTGGGCGGTGTTCAGGTAAACCGACAGCACGGCGCGGTCGGTCTCGGTGAGCAGTGCCAGCTTGCGGAGCAGTTTATCGGTAATTTCCACAGCGGTCTCCTTGGTTTTACGAATCAGGTTTATGAATCAGTCGTGCTACGAATTGGCGAAATCGTAGCACGATATGGTGAAAAATCTCAACTTTAGGTCGAGGCAAGCCCGTTGGGGTAGGCGTTCCACCAGGCGCGGGCGCGCTCCACATCTTTGTGAATCTGCTCCTTCAGCTCGTCAATGGAGCTGAAGCTCATTTCGTCTCGCAAACGATCGAGAAAATCCACCGCCACGGCGGCACCGTAGGCTTCCCGCTCCAGACCGAAGAGGTGGACTTCGAGGAGTGGTCGCTCGGTAGAGTCCCCCGGCTCGTGCCGCCAGCCGATGTTGGCAACTCCGCGCAGGGTTCGCCCGATGATTCGTCCGGAGACAACGTACACGCCGGGCTTTGGCGGCATCTCGTAGTAGTCGGGGATGTTGGCGGTGGGAACCCCCAGCTTGCGAGCCAGCCCGATTCCCCGCTGGATTCGACCGAGCAGGCGGTGGGGCTTGCCCAGCAGACAGGCAGCCCGGCGGACGTCGCCCTCATTGAGAAGCCGGCGAACGATCTGGCTCTTGGCGATGAGACCACACTCCCGCACCGGGTCGAGGACGTAGTCCCGCAGCCCCCGCTCGTCGAGGAGCTCGGTAAGACGCTCCGGTCCGGCGTGGTCAGAGCCGAAGCGATGGTCATAGCCCCGCACCAGCCCGCTCATCCCCAGCTCGTCCACCAATCGGTCGAGAAGCTGGGCGGCGGTGAGCCTGGCGAAGCTCTCCTCGAACTCGCTGAGGATAACGGCATCGGCTCCCGCCAGGGCTAATAGCTCCAGCCGCCGCTCCACACTGGTCAGCGGCTTGGGAGCCAGCTCCGGCTTGACCACGGAGAGGGGATGGCGACGGAAGGTCAGCACTACGGCGGGACCATCGACTGCCACCTCGTCGAGGCGGGCAATCAGCCGCTGATGCCCCAGATGCACCCCATCAAAGGTGCCGATGCTGAAGCAACCGTTGGGGCTGAGTCGCCCCCGCGCCGCCTTGATTCCGGGATATACGTCCACGAGATTTTTCCTTAATGAGCGTAACAGCCGCTGAGACAAGGGGCGATTGCCCCTTGCGAGATTGGGGCGCGCTTATCTCAGTGAAAGGTCGCCTTGATCCACCCCATACTGGCCTCTGTAACCGCTGAGACCAGCCCTTCCAGTGTCGGTACGACGATGGGGCCGAGGTAGTTAATGTAGCCGTTCTCGTTGGGGTGGAGTCCGTCGCCGACGTGGCGATCCGCCGGAAGCTGACCATCACCACCGGCGATGGCGTCGTAATACTCCATCACAGTCCAGCCGTTGGTCGCCGCCCAGGAGCGCAGCCAGACATTGTACTCGATGATGTCATCGAGCTGGGCCTGGGTGCAGTTATCGTAGCCGGGATCAATGGGCAGAGTGGTGGCGGGAACCGGGGTAGCGTTGATGCTCACGCAGAAATCGGCGATGGCCTGCATACAACTGTGGAGGAAGGGGTGGTCACTGTCTCCACCCTCGTCGAAGTAGGCCCCGCACTCCTTGAAGACCACGATGTCCGGGTTGAGGGCGGCGATGGCATCGAAGCCGCTCGACTTATCCGGGGTTCCGGCAACAATCACCTTGTAGAAGTCGTAGTCCGGGAAGAAGTTATCCCAGTCGTAAACCGGGTAGTAGAAGTCGTTGGTGATCGAGGCTCCCAGAAAGACCACGACGTAGTCGTGCAGGTCAGCCCGGTCTTTCTCATCACCAGCTGTGCTGGTGGCGCAGCCGAGCAGCAATGCTATCAGAACCAGCAACACGAGTTTTGTTAATCTCATCTCTCCCCCTGTCTCGGGGTTATCCCTCAGATACAAGTATAGAGGATGCCACCCCACAATTCCACCGGGCTTCAGATCAGGGGCGGCTCGGTGAGCAGATTGGCGATTGCCGCCAGGACGGCGAACTCCTCCCGCTCCACGGCTCCGGGGTGACTGCGCAGATAGCGGTCGGCATCGCCACCGTGGAGGAGCAGGAGTAGCTCAACAGCTTCCAGCTCAGGGAACTCCGCAGCGTAGCTGGTGAGGAGTAGCCGCAGACCGCCCTCCACCTGGCTCGATGCCCCGATGAGCAGACAGCTCGTTGTTGACTGCCCCGGCGGCAGGAGGATCAGCTCCGATGGCTCCAGCTCCGGCAAACCACCGAGTTGCCCCAGGGCGTTGAGGAGCAGCCGCTCTCCCGCCATGATTGCCCCGCCGAGGAAGTGCGGCAGCCCCTCCCTGAGGACGAGGAGGTCAACGGTAACGGCGGTACCGCAGCCAACCACCGCCACCGGCGCGCCGAGGCGTTTGTACGCCAGCCAGGCAGCCAGTACCCGATCATCGCCCAGTTCCTCGCCGTAGTCGATTGCCAGAGGGCAACGGTCAAGGGCAGCCGTCGGCTCAATCCCCTGCTCGGCTAGAGAGGCTGTCAAAGCCTCCAAAGCAGCGGGATTGGTTGAGCAGCCAACGGCTTCGTCAACCTTGCCAAAGGGTTTGAGGGAGGCGGTGGGATTGGCGCGGAACTCCGCCTCTGCTATCGTAACGATGGTTGCCGGATTGAACTCACCCTGCGCCGGGAGCAGAGCCAGCTTGACACGGGAGTTGCCTAAGTCGTAGAGAAGGGTTAACATGGGGGCAGTTTAACATAATTCTCACTGTGCTTTCCTGGCACCCGAACCAAGGAGAAAACTATGATTGGCGATAAGGCTAAAATCGCAGTGCTGCTGTCCGGCTGTGGAGTCAAGGACGGTGCGGAGATACACGAAGCAACCTGCGCCCTGCTGGCGATTAAACAGCTCGGTGCCGACTACGTCTGCTTCGCTCCTAACAAGCCCCTGTACCACGTCATTGACCACATAAAGGGTGCGCCGACGAAAGAAGTCCGCAATGTGATGGTCGAAGCAGCGCGAATCGCCCGGGGTGAGATCCATGATCTGGCGGAGTTCAGGGTCGCCGACTACGATGCCATTGTAATTCCCGGCGGCTTCGGCTCGGCAAAGAACCTCTCCGACTATGCCTTTAAGGGACGGGACGCCAAGCCCGATGAAACCGTTGCCACCGTCGTAAGGGCGATGCAGGCAGCAGGCAAGCCGATTGGGGCAATCTGCATCTCCCCGGCTCTCATCGCCAGCATCTTCCGGGGAACCAGCACCAGTCCCACCCTGACCATCGGCAGCGATCCCTCCACGGCGGCAGACATCGAAGCGATGGGAAGCAAACACATAGAATGCCCGGCGACGAACTGCTATGTGGACGAAGAAAACAAAATCGTCTCCACTCCAGCGTATATGTCCGCCGCCCACATCGACGAGGTTTACGACGGCATCCGCCGCCTCGTCGAAGAGGTCATCAAACTGGCTTAGTATAACTGCTCTTCCTCCTTTCATCTCTTACCCCCCTTTTGGGGGAGGGTCAGGGAGGGGGCTGCCAATATCGGATTTTCACAAAGGTCTTCTAACATGAAACACCTCTATGGACCCGTACCAAGCCGTCGTCTGGGAGTCAGCCTGGGGCTGGACATTATCCCGCTCAAGGTCTGCTCTCTCAACTGCGTCTATTGCCAGCTCGGAACCCGGGGCGTGCCGACCCTTCGGCGGCGGAGCTACTTCCCGCTGGCGGAGTTCTTTAACGAGCTGGAGGAGCGAAGGCCAGACCTGCCCCGGCTGGACTACGCCACCTTCTCCGGCTCCGGTGAGCCAACCCTGAACGCCGATCTGGCTGAACTAATCAAAGGGACAAGGCGGCTGCTCAAGGCTCCCATCTGCGTCATCACCAACGGCACCCTGACCCCAGATGAAGCCGTCCGAGCCGACCTCTCCCTTGCTGATCTGATCATGCCCAGCCTCGACGCGGCGACTCAGCCTGTCTTCGAGGCAATCAACCGTCCGGCGGCGGGACTGCTCATCGCCGATGTCATCGAGGGGCTGGTCGCCCTACGGAGGGAGTTCAGCGGCAAGCTCTGGCTGGAGATCCTCCTCGTCGCGGGCATGAACGACAGCGAGGCGGAGCTTAACGCACTCATCGCCGCCACCGAGCGCATTGCCCCGGACACTGTCCAGCTCAACACCGTGGTTCGCCCACCGACGGAGTCCACCGCCGAGCCGCTTTCTCCAGAGCGACTCAACGAGATCGCCCGCCGCTTCACCGTCCCCGTAGAGACCCTCACCGCCTACCACGGCGCGGGGACGAAGCATCGCTCCCTTGACCTCTACGCCGAGATCATCGCCTACCTGGGTCGTCGTCCCGCCACACTCACCGACCTCGCCACCATGCTGGGGGAAAGCGAAGAGACAATCTCCGCCCACCTGGAGAAGCTGATTGTTACGAGACGAGTCCTCCCTCCGGATAGCGCAGGTGGGTACTTCAGGGTGAAGGAGTAAGATAAAACAACTACTACAAAAACGGAGACGGCAATAGCCGTCTCTTTTTATGACCCTCTGTCTGTTTACATGGTTTTACCTCTCCACCTAAACTCACTCGGAAAGGGTGGCTCATGAATACTGATCAACTCCTCAGAAATTTTGGACAGCGGATTAAACTGCTGAGAAAAGAACAAGGATTAACCCAATTCCAGCTAGCGGAATTAACGAGTTTTGATCAGACCTACATTAGTTTGATTGAGAGAGGAAAAAGAAACTTATCTCTTGGTAACATTAAAAGATTTGCTGATGTTTTTAAGGTGAGTCTGTCAACAATTTTCAGGGGTATCTAAAATGTCCATCACAGTCGCAACAAAGCCAAAACCCTTTGTTAAGTGGGTTGGTGGAAAACGACAGTTGATGAAAAAACTCACCTCACGCCTCCCAGAATGCTATGGCAGGTTCTTTGAGCCGTTTGCCGGTGGCGGAGCCTTGCTTTTTAATGAACAGCCAGAGCAAGCGACGATTAGCGATCTTAATAGTGAGCTTATTAACGTATATAAAATCATTAGGGATAGTGTCAGTAGTTTAATGTCGGATTTGGCTAAGCACGATAAAGAAGAAGCATATTTTTAAAATCTTCGTACGATTAAACCCCAAGATCTATCTGTGGTAGAACTTGCTT
>JAIOSI010000207.1 GCA_021107695.1 bacterium | reverse complement strand
GTCGGCGAAGAAAGCGATCAGCCGCTCACCCGCCTGCCCGCTACCCACGGAGGTGCGCAGATAGGCAAAGGCCCAAGCCGACCGAAGCAGCGGAATCAGACCCATCAACCCGTAGTAGGGCTGCCGCGACAGAAACGTGGAGAGACCGATCACGACGAACCAGACCAGCAACGACCAGCGGAAGAACGACTTGCGTTTGGGACTTCGGGGAATGCCGAGGAGCTTGTCGGTGAGGATAATCAGCAGATTGATAAAGAAGATGAAGAGAGCGAAGTTGACGGCAACAACGCCCAGCTCGAACTTGACGATCAGCCCCATCGGCAGCAGGACAACGTTGGCTCTGCCCCACCAAACCCGGAATCTCGCCTCGGAGAAGAAGATGATAACGCCGATGGGCATCAGCAGGGCCAGCCCGGAGACGAAGCCCAGCAGGACATTCCCCGCATAAGCAACGGTTACAAAGACCACCGCCGCCCCCAGGCTCAGTGCAAGAACCCCGACAAAGCCGAGGGATTTCTTGAAACCATCTTTGGTGAGCAGGGCAAATTGCATGAGACCTGAAGGGTAATAAATGTTGTTATGTGTAAGTTCGGTTTTGTAGGGGCGGACCTGTGTGTCCGCCCTTTGTAGATTTGCCCCTCACCCTGACCCGTGGACAAGTTCCTCCCCAGAGGAGAGAGAGGGAGAATAATAGATGTAGCGAACAGCGTGAGCGGCAGAGTACGCCAGGGGTTTCTGACCGAAGGTCAGTAGTGGGTGCAGCATCATGCTGCCGCACTGCGCTGCCTAGGGTGTCCAGCGGGTAAAGCCGTAGATGTTATCTCGCCAGTAGGCTCCGTCCAGCTCGGAGTAGCGTACTCCGTGGTCGGAGCTTTCCGCCTGGATGAAGCGACCGTCGCCAGCGTAGATGCCGACGTGGCTGGGGCCGGAGGTGTAGGTGGAGAAGAAGACCAGGTCGCCGGGGAGCAGCTCGCCCCGGGTCAGCTTCTCACCCTCGCGGTACTGCGGCCCGGCGGTGCGGGGAATCTCCATCCCGTTCTGCTTGAAGACTCGCCAGACAAGCCCGGAGCAGTCGAAGCCGGAGCGGGAGGTTCCGCCCCAGACGTAGGGAACGCCGAGGTAGGTCTCGGCGGTGGCGATGATGGACTGCCGCCACGGCGCGCCGGAGGTTGGTGTGGAGGAGGTTCCCTCAAGCTCGACAAAGCGTTTTGCCAGCCAGCCCGCTCGACCGTCGTCAAGCTGAACGAAGTAGAAGTCGTCCCGTCGCCGCCAGGCGCGGAAGTCTTCTCCGCCGCTGAGGTGGGCAATGATTGCCGAACCGCTGGAGGCTTCGGTTCGCAGCGGGGCGCGATTGGACTGGGGTGTTTGCGGGGTTCCTGTCGGAGGGGTTCGGGGATTGGCGACGGCTCGCACCGCGCCGTCGTCGGTCTCCACGCTGCCCTCGATGGTCAGGCGGGCGAACTCCACCCAGCCTGCCAGGTCGCTTTGCTCAGAGAGGATGACCAGCCGCCAGCTGCCTAGTTCCGCAGCGACCTCAACCCGCTCCCCGGCCAGTCCCTCGCTGATGCGGCGGGAGTCGGCACTGGGAGCTTCGTAAACCGTCGTGGGGCTTGCGGCAAAAACCAACCCTGTTTCCACGGTATAGACGCGCTCCGGCGGGGTATCGCCGGAACCGCTGATCTCCAGATTACCACTGACCGCCGTGCCAACGATCTCTTCTCCGGTCAGCTCGACCTCCACCGCTCCGCCCGCTTCCTCGGCGGAGATGACCTCGCCGGGGGGCAGGAGAATCAGCTTCAGCGTCCAGTCTCCCGCAGAGCCGATAACGGCAATGGTATAGCCAGCAACTCCGGACTCCAGATCAACGACGATGCGGGTCAGCGGCGGGTCGATGCTGTTCTGCGCCGCCCGGAGATTCTTTACCAGCCCGTCGCCCACCGGGGCTTCGAACTTGCCACCGGGGAAGAGGGCATCGCTGATGTCCAGAACGATCCGGTTGGGGTCGGTCAACTCGAAATCGCTGTAGCTCGGCTCGGCTTCACTGTCAAGGTGAACCTCGACCACCCGGTCGGCGGGGTCGTAGGCGACCACATCCACCGTGGCAGCTGGGGTAAGCGAGGCAAGGGTCAGCAGAAAGGCTGTGAGAGATTTTCGCATAAGAATCTCTTTTAGGTGGTTGTCAGGTTTTGTGGGGACACGGCGTGCCGTGCCCTTCGTAACTTTTGAGTTGGGCGAACACAAGGTTCGCCCTTCGCTACTCAGGCAGAACTGAGCGACCAACGGGAGCGGAGGACCGTGGTTGGTCTCGCAAAATGGCAAGCAACACAACCGCCAAAGAGTGATGCAACGCACTGCGTTGCTACTCGTCCTCGTCGGTGTAGTAGCGGTATTCGATCCGTCCACCGCCGGAGCTGATGCTGGCATCGTCGGCGATGAAGTCCATCGCCCGTTCACCGTGGATGTCGCAGTAAGCCAGCGGCTCGGTGCCAGCGATGAAATCCTCGGATACCTTGGTCGGACATTCCGGATTGGCGAGCAAACCGGAATCTCCACAGACCGTATAGCGTTGCAGACTCAACCCTTCGGGGATGGTGAACTCCTCTTCCGGATAATTCTGGAGGACATCCGCCATGTAGTCCGCCCAGATAGGCACGGCGTGGGACTCACCGGTGGCATTGTAGCCCAGGGTGGTGTGGTCGTCGAATCCCGTCCAGACCGAGGTTACCAGCTGCGGCACATAGCCGATGAACCAGCAGTCCCCGGCGTTGTTGGTGGTACCGGTCTTGCCGGCGCAGTCTCGTTGCAGGGTTCGTCCGGCACGAGCCGCCGTTCCACCGGTGGTCGTTCCCTGCATCAGCGAGCGCATGATGACCGAGGTCTCGGTACGCAGCACCCGCTCAGCACGGGGGATGTTCTCTTTGATGATGTTGCCGTCGCGGTCTTTGATCTGCTTGATGGCGATCGGCTCCACGTGGACTCCCAGCGTGGCGATAGACCCAAAGGCGGAGGCGATATCCAGCGGGGTAACCTCGCTGGAGCCGAGGGCGATGGAGTAGGTCTTGGCAATCGGCGTGGTGATGCCCATCCGCTTGGCGTAGGCACGGACCGACTCAACCCCAATCTCAAGAATCAGCCGAGCCGCCACCAGGTTGATCGACATAGCGATTGCAGTACGGATGGTCATCGGCCTGCCGGAGTAGCCCATAGTGTAGTTGTGCGGTGCCCAAACTACGCCGTCAGCGTTGACAACGAAGGGTTTGTCGAGGAGAGTATCGGCGGCGGTGTAGCCGTTGTCAATCGCCGCCGTATAGACGAAGACCTTGAAGGCGGAACCGGGCTGACGCAGGGCATCGACGGCGCGGTTGAACTGGCTCTCGTCGTAGTCCGAGCCACCGACCATCGCCTTGATAAACCCGGTCCGGGGGTCAACGGTAATCAACGCGCCCTGGGGATACGGTTTTTTCTCCAGTACCAGGTCAATCCGCCCCGAAGCGCGAGCCAGGCTGGAGACCTTCACCGCAATCTCCGCGCCGACCTGAAGCTCGACCTCCGGTGGATTGGGCCAATGCCAGTAGAGCGGCGTGATGTCGATCTTGCCGACCAGTCCGCCCCCAAGCTCAATGTAGGCGTATTCGTCATCACGCTCGGTTACGATGCCAGTGCGAATCTGCCCGATTGCCAGATCGTCGATCTCCAGATCATCTGACATCCGGTAAGGCTTGTAATCCCAGCGACCCTGCACCCGTTCCAGTCCACGCTGAAGGTGATACTCCGCCTTCTCCTGCATCGACATGTCAAGGGTTGTGTAAACCTGTAACCCCGCCTGATAGACGGCGTTGGAACCGTACTCCCGCTCCAACTCCCGGCGGATGTACTCGATGAAGTACGGCGCGTTCTGGCGGGTACGCTTACGCTGTGCCAGCTCAATCGGCTGGGCGGCGGCACAGAGACGCTCATCCTCGGTGATGTAGCCGACCTGTCGCATCCGTCGCAGCACGGTGTTCCGGCGTCGCTTCGCCTCGTCGGGATGATAGTAGGGCGAGTAGCCACCGGGGTTCTGTGGCAGCCCGACAATCAGAGCGACCTCCGGCAGAGACAGCTCACTGGCGTGTTTGCCAAAATAGGTTCGCGCGGCGGCCTCCACTCCGTAACAGCCGTGACCGAAGTAGATCTGATTCAGGTAGAAGTAGAGGATCTCGTCTTTGCTGTAGTGCCGCTCGATCTGTACTGAGAGAATCGCCTCGCGGATTTTTCGCGTGACGGTCTTCTCCTGAGAAAGGAAGTAGGTTCGGGCAAGCTGCTGGGTGATGGTCGAGGCTCCCTGGCGCGCCTCGCCGGAGAGGACATCCACCACCGCAGCATCAAGGGTACGATAGAAGTTCACGCCCCAATGCTCCCGGAACCGCTGATCCTCCACGGCAAGCAGTGCCTGAATCATCACGTCGGGCATCTCGCTGAGCGGAATGACGTAGCGTCGCTCCACCAAAAAGCTGGCGATCAGCTCGCCGTTGTTATCGTAAACCTCGGTGGGCAGGTACGACTCAAACTCCCACAACCCGGAGATCTTCGGCAGCTCCTCGGTAAAGGAGTCGATCATCCCCAGCCCGATGCCAGTGATGAAGAAGAAGCTGCTGACCATGACGATAATCGCGATGTGCCAGGAGAATGCCTCGGTTTTACCAGCCCGGGCGGTCTTGCGTTTCGCCCGCCAGTTAGAGAAGCGGCTTCCCAGCCCGGCGAAGAATCCATCTTTAGCGTGTTGTGCGCTCATACTGAAGATACCTCGGAATAGCTCGAAAACTGAATTTTCCCCGACGGGGGAGGCGTTGGCCAAGCTGTTGTCAGTTTACTTGTTGTAGTAAGCTATTGCTTAACATCAAGAACCGCACCAACGCCGCAAACCTTCAGCTGCGATCAGTTATGCAAAAAACCCTCAAAAGCCCCAAAGGGGCGTTAACTTGCCTAGTCAATCGGGGTATTATATCTTCCAATCGGGTCTAGCGTCAATCAGCTGCCAACGGACAGTCCGGCAACGCAGTGCGTTGCATCACAAAGCTGGGCTTCGCCCAGAAAATCATGAAGAACGACCGCTCCCGCTGGTCGCGGCAGGTCTCGTAAAAAGATTGTTAGCCCTGGTCGCGAAAGTAAGATGCAACGCTTGGCGTTGCCTTGCTTGTTTCCCCGAATTATTGTACAATTACCCCTGTTCTGAACAGAATCTATCTTGTTGTAATATCGACAGTTACCTTGGCAAGCTATTGTCAGTCTCCAGTTATGGAATGGCCGCCAAATCCGGTGCCGGGTGCTTCGCCGTAGTGGCACGGCACACCGCGTCTCCACAAGATCAGAATCGACCCTATGAAACCTCTGCTCCTTATCTCTACGCTGTTGCTGCTGCTGGTGTTACCCACAGTTGGTGAGGTAATCGATACAACCGAGACCAGCAACGGCAATGCCGTGGATAGTGAATGGGTTGAGGTTACCGAAGAGACCGGGGAAGAGCCAGCTGAAATAGCAGAACCGGTGGCAATCCCTGCTCCCTGGAAGCCGGAGCCGACGGAAGCACTCTGGCGTTCCGGCGTACTGGCGGGCTGGGGACAGTTCTACAATGACGAATGGCTCAAGGGCGTCCTGATGCTCGGTGTCGAGGTGGCGACGGTCTATGGAATCGTCTATCACGCCGACCAAGCGGCAATTGAGAAACGCCTTGCCGAAAGCTACGCCAACAACTCCGACCAGTATGAAATTGACAGCAACAGTAGTCAGGCGAGCGAGCATCAACAGAACTTTAACGACCACCGCATCGCCTACGAAACCCACATCTGGCTCACCGCTCTGGTTCTGGTCTATTCCATGCTCGATGCCTACGTCGATGCTCACCTCTACGATTTTGAGGTCGGCGAGGAGCTGGACAAAGAGACCGTCTCCTACTCACTGTCGCCCCGTCTGCTGCCCGATTCCGGGGGCGATCTGAGCGTGGGGCTGGAGTTTTCGCTGACGTTTTAGCGTTGGGATAATCATTTGCTCTCGTACCTGCTCCGCAAGCTGGCTTAAACCCCTGGCTAAACCTCAAGACCTTGCGAAATATGTACTTTTTCTCAAGGTTTTCCGGGCGAAGCCCGGTCCTGTGGTGCAGCGCACTGCGCTGCCAAGGGGTTGAAACCCCTTGTCTTAACATCAAACTCTCTCACTTGATATTGAATACGCCCCGCTGAGAAGTATTGACGACGACACCTACTTCGACCATACCCTCACAAAGACCGGATTAGCCTACGTCTCTTGAACGAAGCTTTTGCATAACATGTAAGACTAGCTACTTTCTCCTTTGAGAGGCTGCCGCCTGACTATTAAATCGTCTATTAACCACGACGAACATCGATAGCTACGGATCCACCAACTGTTTTTGCCAAGCCGATCGTACACAACAAAGGTACTTATGCAAAACTCCCCTGAACAGAATAACTACGACGCGCAGTCCATCAAGGTCCTCAAGGGACTCGAAGCGGTACGCAAACGCCCGGCAATGTACATCGGCTCCACCGGAGAACGGGGGCTGCACCACCTGGTTTACGAGGTGGTGGACAACTCCGTCGATGAGGCTCTGGCTGGGCATTGCGATAAGGTCGAGGTGATCATTCATCCCGACAACTCGATTACCGTCGTCGATAACGGGCGCGGCGTTCCGGTGGGGCATCACAAGGAAGAAAACCGCTCGGCGCTGGAGGTCGTGATGACCGTCCTCCACGCCGGAGGAAAGTTCGACGACAGCTCCTACAAGGTCTCCGGTGGACTGCACGGTGTCGGTGTCTCCGTGGTCAACGCCCTGAGTGCCTGGTGCGAGGTCGAGGTCAAGCAGAACGGACAGATTCACCATCAGCGTTACGCTATTGGTGATCCTCAGGGACCAGTGAAGGTCATCGGCAGCACGAAGAAGACCGGAACCCGGACGACCTTCCTCCCCGACCCGGAGATTTTTCAGGAGACCGAGTACAACGCCGATACCCTGGCACGGCGACTGCGCGAGCTGGCGTTCCTCAACCGTGGACTGCTGATTACCCTCTACGACGAGCGGGACGGCAAACGGCGGGAGTACAAATACGACGGCGGTATCGTCGAGTTCGTCAACCACCTCAGCGCGAACCAGACCCCGCTCTACGCCAAGCCGATCTATCTGGAGAGCGAGCGCGACGAACCGTTCCACATCCGCCTTGAAGTCGCCATGCAGCATACCCTGTCCTACGCGGAGAACCTCTTCAGCTTTGCCAACAACATCAATACCGAAGAGGGCGGAACCCACCTCTCCGGCTTCCGCTCCGCCCTGACCCGGGTAACCAACGACTACGCCCAGAGCAACAACCTGCTCAAGAGCAGCGACCCGACGCTCACTGGCGACGACATCCGCGAAGGACTGAACGCCGTTATCAGCGTGCAGATCAGCGAGCCGCAGTTTGAAGGGCAGACCAAGACCAAGCTGGGGAACTCCGAGGTACGGGGGCTGACCGCCCAGATCGTCGGTGAAGGACTGGCAACCTTCTATGAAGAGAATCCCCAGATAGCCAAGACTATCGTTACCAAGGCCCGTGAGGCGGCGAGGGCAAGGAACGCCGCTCGCAAGGCGCGGAACATCGCCCGGCGCAAGAGCGCGCTGGACGGTGCCGGAGCCTTGCCCGGCAAGCTCTCCGACTGTTCTGAGAAAGATGCCGCCCTAACCGAGCTTTATCTGGTCGAGGGCGACTCCGCAGGCGGCTCTGCCAAGCAGGGGCGCGACCGCCACATTCAGGCGATTCTTCCGCTGCGAGGGAAAATCCTCAACGTAGAACGGGCGCGGCTGGACAAGATTCTCTCCAACAAAGAGATCGTTGCCATGATCACCGCTCTGGGGACGGGCATCGCCGATGACTTCGACATCAGCAAGCTCCGCTACGGCAAGATCATCATCATGACCGATGCCGATGTTGACGGCAGCCACATCCGCACGCTGATCCTCACCTTCTTTTATCGTCAGCTGCGGGAGCTGTTGATTAACGGGAATATCTACATCGCCCAGCCACCCCTATATAAGGTTAAGAAGGGTCGCGAGGAGTTCTACCTTCAGAGCGAGGCGGAGCTGGATAGACTCTTGCTGGAGCTGGCTACCCAGAGTGCCAGAGCGACGATTCAATTGTCCGACGACGAGGACGAACAACTGGTCGAGGGCGAGGAGCTGCTCAAGCTGACCTGGCTGCTGCGCCGTCTGGAGCTGAGCCAGACCCGCCTCAACCGCCGGGGCATCGATCCACAGAACTTCCTCTTGCTCCAGCGTGAGGGCAAACTACCCCACTACTATCTCGTCGGCGGCGAGGGCGAGATTCAATTCGCCTACACCGAGGAAGAGTACGGACAGCTGGAAGAAGAGGCGGAGCGACAGGAAGAGCTGGCAGACCTCCTCGGCGAAGCCAGCGGTGCCACGGTTCCCGAGGAGCTGGGCGAGGCCGTAGAGCTGGAGGAGATCGCCCCGAAGCTGCAGAGGTACGGAATTAACATCTTCTCCCCATCGCTCCCCGCTGTTTCGCTAAGGCTGAAGAAGGACGAGACCATCACCCTGGAAACCCCTCTGGCACTGATCGAGACACTGCGCGCAAGCGGAGCCGACGAGATCAAGATTCAGCGATACAAGGGACTCGGCGAGATGAACCCTGACCAGCTCTGGGAAACCACGATGGATCCCAACAGCCGCACCCTGCGCCAGGTGAGTAACGAGGACGGCATCGAGGCGGAGCAGGTTTTCTCTGTGCTGATGGGAGAAGAGGTCAAGCCCCGCCGGGACTTCATCCGCGCCCACGCCCTTGAGGTTACGAATCTGGATATCTAGCAGCACGGTGTGCTGCACCACAAGACTGGGCTTCGCCCAGAACACCTTGAACAATCCCGCTCCCGTTGGTCGCTCCGTTACTTTAGGTTTTAGGGATCGCAATCGCAAAAAAATGGCGAAGACAAGCTTCGCCCCTACGGCGTGTCCCCTCTCCCCTCTGGGGAGGGGGCTAGGGCGAGGGGTAAATTAGCAAAGGCAAAAATATCCATTTAGGTCGGACATCCCCTGTCCGACCGCTGTGTTATTATCCGGTTTTCACTCACCTTGTCTCAATCCGCTCTAATCATCATAGGAGGAACTATGGAAGTTGCAATCATTGCGGTAGTTGTTGCGTTGGCAATAGGCATCATCAGTTGGTTTTTTAGCTTGGGTAACAAGGCAAAAAAAAGTAGCTCGAACAACGAATACAAGTATGTAGCGATAATTTCCCAACTTCGCGAAAGAAATCAGGAACTGGTTTCGGAACGAAATGAACTGGAGCTTCAGCTTCGTTCCGCAGAGGGACGCATAAGAGCAGCAGAGGCAAAGCTGGAAGCGGAACAAAAAAATGTTTTAGAGCAAAAACACATCCTAGAAAAAGCTGAAGAGAAGCTCAAGGACACCTTCACTGCCCTGGCTGGGAATGCTCTCACTAAGGTCAACAAACAATTTCTCGATATTGCCGAGGAACGCTTCGAGAGCAAGCGCAAGGATGTGGACAAGACCATCCAGCCCCTTGCCGAGGCGATCAAAGAATACCGAGAACAGACCGGCGCGTTGAAGACC
>JAIOSI010000088.1 GCA_021107695.1 bacterium | reverse complement strand
CGGAGCCGATGACCACCCGGTCTGGGTGCATGGTGTCGTTGAGTGCCTGTCCCTCGCGGAGGAACTCCGGATTGGAGACCACGGCGAAGGGATGCTTGCCGTCGGATTCTTTCTCGATAATCTCCGTGGTCATCACTCCCGTCCCCACCGGGACGGTGGATTTGTTGACGATGACCTTCCCCGGCGCGTTGAGGTTCTGCCCGATGACCCGACTGACCTCACGAACAGCACGGAGGTCAGCCTCACCGTTGTCCAGCGGTGGTGTTCCCACGGCGAGGAAGATAACCTCAGAAGCCTTTACCGCGCTGGGCAGGTCGGTGGAAAAGCTGAGTCGTCCCGCCTTGTGGTTGCGGACGACGACATCTTCCAGCCCCGGCTCGTAGATGGGTAGTTTTCCCTGATTCAGTCCCTCGATCTTCGCTTCGTCAATGTCAACGCAGACGACCTCGTTACCGAGATCGGCGAAACATGTTCCGGTAACCAGACCGACATAGCCGGTGCCAACAACAGCAATTTTCATTACATCTCCTATCCTAAACCAAATTCGGTTAAAGCACCAAAGTAGTTTGTTAAGCGGCCTCGTCGTTTTTTCGCTTTTTCTTGCTTGCCGTGATGCCTTGCTCGACGGGCTTCTCTCGTTGCTCTTTCTTCTTCAGAGCCTCGGTCAGCGGATTGCTCCGCTCGCGGACCATCGTTGCATCAACGATAATCTTCTCCACCGGTGCGGGAAGGTCGTAGAAGACTTCGAGCATCAGTTCTTCGAGAATTGACCGCAGACCTCGCGCGCCGACCTTTCGCTTGACCGCCTCGGTGGCGATCTCGTTCAATGCGCCGTCGGTCAGCTCCAGGGTCAGCTCGTCCATCTTCAGCAGCTGCTCGTACTGGCGGACGATGGCGTTGCGGGGCTTGGTCAGAATCTCGACGAGCTGTCCTTCCTCAAGCTCGTGGAGCCGTCCGACCACGGGGAGACGACCGATCAGCTCTGGAATCAGACCGTAGCTGATCAGGTCTTCCGGCTCGATGCGAGCCTCTTTGAGCGCGGTTTCTTTGTCCTTCATCGCCTCGCCGGAGAAGCCGATGGTCTGCCGTCCGGTGCGACGGGTGATGATGTCTTCGAGACCGTCGAACATCCCGCCGCAGATGAAGAGGATGTCGGTAGTATCGACATGAATGTACTTCTGCTGGGGATGCTTCCGCCCGCCCTGAGGCGGAACCGCCGCGATTGTACCTTCGATGATCTTCAGCAGACCCTGCTGCACGCCCTCGCCGGAGACATCGCGAGTGATGGAGGGGTTGTCGGATTTGCGACCGATTTTGTCAATCTCATCAATATAGATGATGCCCCGCTGCGCCTTCTCAACGTCGTACTCCGCCGACTGGAGGAGCTTGAGGATGATGTTCTCCACATCCTCACCCACGTAGCCCGCTTCGGTCAGCGTCGTGGCATCGACAATGGCAAAGGGTACATTCAGGCTCCGGGCGAGGGTGCGGGCGAGGAGGGTCTTTCCGGTTCCGGTAGGACCGACGAGGAGGATGTTCGCCTTCTCCAGCTCGACCTCGGAGGACTCCCGCTTGTGCTGAATCCGCCGATAGTGGTTGTAAACCGCCACGGAGAGAATCTTCTTCGCCCGATCATGCCCGATGACGTACTCGTCAAGGCGGGCGCGAATCTCTTTGGGCGGCGGCAGCTCACCCGCCAGGGGGTCTTCTTCCGGCGGCTCTTCTTTAGGAGTAACGGTGATGTCTATATCGGTCTCGTTCTTGATGTAGTCCACGGCGGCCTGCACGCAGGAGATGCAGAGATGCCCCGCCCGCCCCTTGAGCAGCGTGCCAGCCTTGCTCTCCGGGAGACCGCAGATGCTACAGCTCTGTTCCTGTTCGTTGTCGTTTGTTATGTCCATACTTCTTCCAGTCGTCTCCTGGTGGCATCATAAATGGTTTATAAGACAAGGGGTTTCAACCCCTTGCGGAACGGAGGATATGCTACAAATCTGCAAGGGGCTAAAGCCCCTTGTCTGTAACTAAGAGAACTCAGTACCATCACTCAGTGGTTAAAAATGCTTTACTTGCTGTCAGATTTTTCCGGCTTCTTTGGATACCAGCCCTTTTCCACCCGTTTGCGCTGGTGGAAAAGCTCTCCGATACCCCAGAGCAACGCTGTACCGTTGACGGCGAAGACGGCACTCCAGATAACGCTCTCGACCAGCAGGCTTGCCACGATGAATCCGACTCCGAGAATCAGGGGAATCGGCCAGATCTTCGTGCCGAAGTGGTACTCACCCTTGATTACCCAGACATGCCCAAAGCCAATTGCCAGCAGGGAAACCGCGCCGATTATCAATCCCCAGGGGTTGAGGGTCATCGGCTTTCCCTAGGCGAATGAGCGGCAGCCTGTTGCAGCTTTGGCAGAACCGTCTCCAGTTCTTCCCGGAAGAGCGCGCTGCCGACCACGGTGAGGTCGGCTCCGGCATCGGCAACCTGCCCGATGGTCTCAAGATTGACCCCGCCGTCCACCATCAGCTTCGCCTCGGTGCGTTCCAGCAGCCAGCGGACTTTGTCCAGACAGGAGGTAATCAGCTTCTGTCCGCCCCAGCCCGGGTTGACGGTCATAACCAGAATCAGATCGGCAATATCGAGGAGCGGCTCCAGAGCGGTAACCGGGGTTCCGGGATTGATAGAAACTCCCGCGAGCTTGCCCAGCTCTTTAATCCGAGAGAGCAGGCGATGGATGTGGTTGGAGGACTCGTAGTGAACGGTGATCCAGTCGGCTCCCGCCTCGGCAAAGCGTTCCAGCTGATGTTCCGGATTGGCAACCATCAGGTGAGCGTCCCAGGTGGCATCGACCTCTTTGCCGAGATCGGCGCAGAGCTTCGCGCCGAAGGTGATCTCCGGGACGAAGCAGCCGTCCATGATGTCGAGGTGGATCGTCGTCAATCCGGCGGCATGGAGTCGCTTGACCGTGGCGGTCAGGTTCCCCTGAGAGGCGGAGAGGATACTGGGTACTATTTTTAGTTGTCCTTGCATAAACGCACGTCCGGCTTGGCTAATGAACTCCGCCGTTCTGTAACTGCGGGTATCTGTTACAGTTAGTGTGATAATAGCAACATGGCGGCAGCCTCCCTAAGAGGCGACCAGTTCAAGCTCGTTGAGTTATTCAAGCTCTCCGTCTGCCGGATTCTCGATGCTCTCGGCAAACATTGGCATTACATCCTGCTTGGAATGTCTCGGTTTGGGTAGCTCGAAGGGCAGCCCGCCGCGTACCGCTCCCACCGCCGCCGGAGCATCAACGACCAGCTCCTCGGCGACTGCTTCCTCTGTGTCTTCTGCGACCTCAGTACATGAAGCCAGCAGGAGCAGGGCAATCAGCAGAATGACGAGCGGCTTTAGGCTGTTCGGTGAGCTTGTCATCTAGAAGCTGTCCGGGGTTGAGGTCTCGCCGCCGGTGTCTGTACTACCGCCATCATCGGGCAGACCGCTGTCGCTGTCAGGATAGGCTACTCCGCCCTCCGGCGGTCCCTTGCTGATGACCACATTCACGGTATCGCCCTTCGAGACGGTCTCGCCGACGGGGGGACTCTGGGTCATCACATAACCCGGCTGAACGGAGATTGACGGAGCGAAGGTAACCTCCCCCATCTGCAGCTCCCAGGTCGTTACCCGGCTGACCGCCGTGCGGTAGTCGGCACCGATCAGGTTAGGCATCTTAAAGCTGGACTCTTCGCTACCCAGGGAGACCAGCAGGTCGATCCGGGTTCCGCGCGGAGCCTCACGTCCCGGCTCCGGGTTCTGACCGATGACCGAGGACTCGGCAACATCGGGGTCGTAGCCCTCGCGAATCTTGCCGACCTCCAGCCCCGCCCGACTGAGGACATCTTCTGCCTGACGACGACTCATCCCAACGAGGTTCGGTATGCGAACATCCTCAGAACCAGCGGAGATGGTGAGCTGGATCGTCCGGTCTTCGCGGACATCCATGCCCGCCTCCGGTCGCTGGTCGAGGATATAGCCCGACGGAATATCCGCCGAGTACTCCTCGGAGGTCTTCTCGTACTGAAGCCCCAGTTCGTCGAGGAGGGCGGCTCCGGCTTCGAAGCTCATGTTGACGAGGTCGGGAACCTCAATATCGCCGCCACCGTCAACGAGCATCGGCATGATGATGTGGTTGGCGACCAGCATCCCGATCAACATGGCACCGCCTGCCAGGAGGATGTAGAGTGCTATCGCCTTGAGGCGATTGAGCTTGGTTGGCTTGGCTTTGTAACTGTTGGTTTCGTTCATGGGATTTCTCCGCTGAATCTTCAAAGGGTATAAGAGTCTCAGAAAGCCTAAAGCGGGTAATTTTACCCGATTCGCTCTAAAAGCGCAACAAAGGCTCCGTCGTGTCCGCTTCGCTGAGGCAGAGAGCGGAGGTAGCCGGACTCATCGGCAAAACCGCG
>JAIOSI010000142.1 GCA_021107695.1 bacterium | reverse complement strand
GAGGGTGTTCCGCCCTTTAACGAGCTGGAGGAGACCCGCGAGCCGGGTCGGCGGGATGAGGTCAGCAACAGCCCCTCGGAAGCTGGCGAGCTGGCGCAGGCTCCGCAGCGGGAGGGTCGCTTCGTCGTTACCCCCAGCCCCTTGGTGAGCAAAGCCCAGGAGATTACGTGATAGAACTGAAGGACAGGCGTGTTTTGGTGATGGGGCTGGGTCTCTTCGATGGCGGAGTCGGTCTGACCCGCTATCTGGTTAGTAAGGGCGCGAAGGTTACGATTACCGACCTGCGCCGGGCAGAAGAGCTGATACAGTCGCTCAACAAGCTCTCCGGGCTGCCGATTGAGTATCATCTGGAGAACCATCTGGAGGAAGACTTTCGCAGCAGTGAGCTGATCATCGTCAATCCGTCGGTTCCGCCAAGTTCACCCTTTCTGCAAATTGCCCGTGAAGCCGACGTGCCACTCTCGTCGGAGATGCGCCTCTTCAGTGGTCTCTTCCGTGACTCGGTGCTGGCAGTTACCGGCTCGAACGGAAAGACCACCACGGCATCGCTGCTGGGGGAGATCGTCCGCGCCCACGACCACCGCTCCCTCGTCGGTGGCAACATGGGGGTCTGCCTGCTGAACCAGGTGGACGAGTCGGTCAGCGACCAGCCAGCGGTGCTGGAGCTTTCCAGCTTTCAGCTTGAGGACCTGACCGAGAGCCACTGGTCGCCCCACATCGCCGTGGTTACGAACCTGACCCCGAACCACCTCGACCGCCACGGAACGTTCTCCGCCTATATTGAGGCGAAGGCGCAGATCCTCCGCGACCAGACCAGCCGGGACACGGCGGTACTCAACGCCGAAGACCCCCAGATCGTCAAGCTCGCCGGACTGACGAAGGCGCGCCTGCTCTGGTTCGGTGTGGAAGAGGCCGATGGCGTTAACTTCTTCCAGCGGGGAAGTGAGCTGATCGCCCGCTTCGGCGGAGCGGAGCAGTCCTTCTTCGATCTGGACAACTACCAGCTTCGCGGCGACCACAACGTGGCAAACGCCCTGGCAGCAGCGGCGGCAGCCTACGGCTATGGTATTCCGCTGCGGATTGTTGCCGAGCAACTGGCGCGCTTTCAGGCGATTCCGCATCGGCTGGAGCCGGTCGGCACAGTCAACGGCGTTACCTGGTACAACGACTCCATCTCCACCACACCGGAGTCCGCCATCGCCGCCCTGCGCAGCTTTGAGGAGCCGCTCTGGCTCATCGCCGGGGGCTATGACAAAGGCGCGAACTTCCACGAGCTGGGGCGGGAGATCGCCCTCCTCGCACGGGGCTGTATCCTCATCGGTAAAACGGCAGGTGCCATCCGCCAGGCGGTGGAGATGGAGAAGGACGAGCTGGTCGCCGACGGCTTCCGCCCTGCCCTTCAGCTGATCGAAGAGGTCGGTACTCTGGACGCTGCGGTGGAGCGAGCCGCCGAGACCGCCGAGTTCGACGATGTAGTCATCCTCTCCCCGGCCTGCGCCAGCTACGACCAATACGCCAACTTCGCCCAGCGGGGCGAGGTCTTCCGCAAGCTGGTGAAGCGACTGTCAGCACCGGATTCCTCTACTGAGAGCTAGTATTTTCTCTGGACAGCTTACCGTCTCTGTGCTACAATGCCGCCTCTGTTGCTGAGATTTGGCACAGACAAGTCGGGGCGTAGCGCAGTCTGGTAGCGTACCTGAATGGGGTTCAGGGGGTCGGAGGTTCAAATCCTCTCGCCCCGACCAGAGGGGGCTTAATAGGCCCCCTCCATGCAAAATCAGCTACAAACATCATCTTGATACGATCTTTGAGGGGGCCGAACAGGCTCCCTCCCTTTTTATACATACTTTAGATACACGGCGATTCCACCATAGAACAGCAAAAGGGCAACCACCGGGGTTGCCCTTACAACATCAAAACCTAGCGGGTTTGTCCGCCTAGAACGTTGCTTTAATCTCACCCCAGGTGGTTTCTTCTACCGCCACACCATAATATTCCAGCACAAGCTTTGGGTGCTTGGAGGAATCGGAGTGATCACTGGAAACATACCGGGTTTCCTGACCACCAAAACTCCCGAGTAGGAAACCGTAGTTTTCCCAGGTACCGTCAAGCCAATTTTGAACATAACTCGTAACATCCACTTGCGCCCAACGGTCAGAACCGGGACAATAATCAATTATTCCTGGTCTGGCTCCTGGTCGATTGTTCCAGTTAATCCCATCTTCATCCCACTCACTATTGGCAGCTCCCAAGTTATTGACGCCTCCAGGACTCCAGTCAATATACAGCCACAGAGTAGCAGAGACAACAGTGGCTCCCTGATACTGAGAATCATCAAGTTCGGTAAACTCGACGTAGGAAACATCAAACCTATGATCGAAATGCGACGAGTACCAACCAGATTTTAGGAGTGACGTGCTACCATAACCGCCTGAACCGTCGAGCGGGTATGAAGACCAGGAGTAACAATGGGCATCTTTGCCCACAGTAGCATCGGGCTGGAAGGTTACAGTAGTTGCACCAGCGACAAATACCAGAGCAAGGAGGAGCAGGGTAAGCGTACGCATAATTCTCCTTTAGAAAAAAGAGGGTAATCGTGCCTCGGACATACCGGGATTTTGTCACATTCCAGCCTAGCTGTCAATAAAGAAAATCACCCGCCCTTACAACATCAAAACCTAGCGAATTATGCTGTGCTGGTAGGAGCAAAAGCCCAGTTCCGTGATTGCGTTGCACCACTAGCAGAGAACGAGCGTTTTATGCTACCGTTCTGGCTGATGAGCTATCGACGACTCCCCACAAAAACAGGAAAGCTATGGATAAACTACTCAAGCATTACAAAGAAGGCAACGCCCGCCTCGGCGTGATCGGTCTCGGCTACGTTGGTCTGCCCCTGGCTCTGGAGTTCAACGAGCGGGGACTCTCCGTCCTCGGCTTCGACGTTGACACGAATAAGGTGGACAAACTCAACGCCGGGGAGAGCTACATCAAGCAGATTCCTGCCGAGCGGATTGCCCCCTACGTGAAAAAGGGACTCCTCACCGCCACCACAGAGTACGACCGCCTGAACGAGGTTGACGCAATCGCCATCTGCGTGCCGACCCCGCTGGACGCTCACCGGCAGCCCGACGTCTCGTACATTGTGGAGACCGGGCGGCAGATTGCCAAACGCCTCAAGCCCGGGCAGCTGGTGATTCTGGAGTCCACCACCTATCCGGGAACCACCCGGGATGTGCTGGCTCCGCTGCTGGAGGAAGGCTCCGGGCTGAAAGCCGGCGAGGACTTCTTCATCGCCTTCAGTCCAGAGCGGGAGGATCCAGGGAACAAGAAGTTCCGTACGAAGGACATTCCTAAGGTCATCGGCGGGTTAACCTCACGCTGTTTAGAGCTTGCCGACACTTTCTACAGCCGGGTCTTTGCGACGGTTCCGACCTCCAGCCCGGAGGTCGCCGAGATGACCAAGCTGCTGGAGAATATCTTCCGCAGCGTTAACATCGCTTTGGTCAACGAGTTAAAGATGCTCGCCCTGCGGATGGAGATCGACCTTCACGAGGTCATCGATGCCGCCAGCACCAAGCCCTTCGGCTTCATGCCCTTCCGCCCCGGACCGGGTCTGGGCGGGCATTGCATTCCAATCGACCCCTTCTACCTGACCTGGAAGGCGCACGAGTACGAGTTCAGTACCCGCTTTATCGAGCTTGCCGGAGAGATTAATACCGGAATGCCCCGCTACGTGGTTGACCGGACAGCGGAGGCGTTGAACACGCAGAGCAAGCCGCTCAAGGGCTCGCGGATTCTCGTGCTGGGCATCGCCTACAAGCCGGACATCGACGATATGCGCGAAAGCCCGGCGATTCCGGTGATGGAGGGACTCCTCGACCGGGGAGCGAAGATTGACTATCACGATCCTTACATTCCAGAAATGCCCCCCACCCGCCAGACCGAGCTGCGGCTGAAGAGCATCGAGCTGGAGTACAAACGACTGAGCGATTACGATGCCGTGTTGATCGTTACCAATCACAGCGATTACGACTACGCCGCCGTGCTGGCAAACTCCACCTTGGTGGTGGACACCCGCAACGCCTGTGCCGAGTTAAAGAACGACGGCAACCTCTGGCTGGCGTAGAGAGCGAAGACTACTTTGGGATGGTCTGCGATTCTGTGGTACAGCGCAGTGTCAGGCAATATTTGTAAGCGACCAGCGGGAGCGAATGACCGTGGCAATTGATGTAAAGCATCCGTTGTCCTGATCGCGAAAGTGTGATGCAACGCACCGCGTTGCAACCTGTGGCTGGCGTAAAACGTCTATCAGCCCGGGTTGCAAAAGCAAGTGGCGTTGCCATCCCTATGAGACCAGCTTTGTGTTAAACTCTGTTTACGGTTGAATCGTTGAGCTTCATCCGGACGGGGAGGGGGCTTTCCTCCTCCCCGATTTGCGAGTTACACCGCGTTGCCGGAGGTTTGTTATGTCTCAGGGAAGTAAAATCTTTTTGCTCGTCCTGGTCGTCCTGTTGATGCTTGCTGCCCTTGGGCTTATTATTGTGCTGGTAGTTGACGGTGTGGACTGGTCGTTTTTAGATTTTGAAGATACGACAGAGTATGAGGAGACTGTTGCCGTTGAAGAATTGGCTCCGGACTATGTCTATGAAGAACCGCTGACCCAGCCGGATACCACCGTTGAGGTCGAACCGATCTATTCGGGCGAGCTTCTCAATGCGGCGATTGACCCCACCGGAACCTATGAAATCTCCGGGGTCGAGGGCAGCATTGTCGTCTCCGACGGGAGCGGCGGCATCTATCCGGTAATGATTACGCTGGATGGCGAGACCATCGAAACCGTGGGGATGACCTTTGGCGAGAAATACTTTGCCAGCCTGAATCCCGCCGACTCAACTCTCTACCTGGTTACGGTGGATGACGGCGCGATTAACGGCTACTACATCAACCCAAATTCCATCGCCCGCAACTCTATCTCCGCTTCGGTGGACGGTATGTCCTTCACGATTCAACCCTTCGTGGATATTCTGTTTGATGAGGGACAGTACAGCGTTAGTGGCATCAACGCCAGCGGTAGCAGCTACTCCGATAACTACTACCTGGAGGCATCGGGGGTCTTCTTCTTCGTACATCGGGGTAATCCAGAGGCTCCCGTTGGTGTGGGGATGCTCCTCGATGACTACCTGATCTCCGTGATGGAGGGCTACCTTAACCTCTATCTCTGGAACGGTGATTATTACGAAGGCATCTGGGTTCAGTACCCCGGCGACAAACCCGGTTCGGAGACTCTCAGCTTCGTTGAATCAACCTAAACTGAACCAAACGAAACCAGCCACTTAACCCTTCCGCCCGCCCAAAGGAGCTGTATGAAACGGTTTACCACCTTGGCACTGCTGGTTACCTCGGCGCTGTTCTTTTCCGCCTGTGGAGGCAGCCCGATCAACACCGCTCTCGACCCCAGTGGCACGTACCTGATGACCATCGAGTACACCGACTTTGATATTCCCTGCACCCTGACGCTGAGAAAAGAAGAGGGCGACTTCTTCACCGCCACCTGGGACTATGGCGATGAAGACGGCTCTGTTTATGAGACCGCCGCTCTCTGCTTTGGCGAAAAATATCTGGCGATCTGCGAACAGGGGGACTATCCAATCCTCGACATCTTCACCATCGGTGAAGGCGCGCTGGAAGGCTTCTGGGTTGAATACGGCAGCGATGCCGTGAATCGAGTTTACGGCGTGACCAAAGAGGGTAACGAGTTACCCGCTGCTCCGGTATTAAAAGTGCTGGACAAGGCGGGGACATATACCCTGGAGGGCGACAACCCCGACGGCAGTGGTTATGTCGGCTACGAGTATCTGGAAGCCCACGGCAAGGTCATCGCCTGCGACCAGACGATTACCCCGGACTACGATATGGACGAGAACTACCAGGGTGTCGGTGTGATTATTGACGACAATCTGATCCTCGCCATCAGCTCCTTCCTCAGCCTCTACACTGCCGATGGCGACGACTGGAACGGCGTCTGGCTTGACTACAGCAACGGTGAAGTGGCAGACGAGAACCTGAGCTACACGAACTAAAGCAAAGAGTTTTTTGAGACACTGAAAAAACGGGGATGGTCTTGGCTGTCCTCGTTTTCCTGTGCCGAGCCATTGGTGATGATTGACGAAGACCGCCATGAACAGTAGAATGGGTGGGTTGAGTGCTACGACTGGAGAATCTGTGGAGATAGTAAAAGAAGAGCTACTCTGGGCCGGGCAGCCGCTATCGGTCGAGCTGCGCCTGCTTTGCGATGAAGACAATTCCGGCGATTACGAGCTTCTTCCCGAAGAGCCGCTCAAGCTCCGCTGGCGACAGCTAAAGCAGGAGCTTCGGAAGCTGGGCTTCGTCAAACAGGGTCGCCACGACCGCTTTGACGAGTTCAGCCTCGGTGAAAGCTCCGTGGTGATTACCCACGACGGGCGAATGCTGCTCCTCGGAGTTAATCCCGCCGACCCGCGGCGCGCCCTGGCTCTGGCAGCCCTCTTCCTGACCTGCGATTCTCAGTAACAAACGGAATTGCGAACGTTGCTAAACACAAACAATATAACACTACCGGGACAATGATATTCTCACAGGGACACGGCATGCCGTGTCCCTTAATTTATGCGAGTGATTATCCATTACCTCTAATCCCGACCCAAACGTCCTTTAACGATTGCCGAGACCTCGCCCAGCTCTGAAGAGCGCAGCAGCTTCGAAGCCAGCAAATAGACCGCTCCGCCGAGAACCACTCCGCCGCCACCGATGAGCAGGGCAAAGCCAAAGTTGCTGTTCTCCGGCGTGAAGCCAGAGAGGCTCACCAGGGCGAGCAGCGTCCCCGCCATAGCTATTCCCGCCGCTACGGTCTTTAAGGCGGAAATAGCGACCTTCTTCAGCCCGATTCGTCCGACCCGACGGCGCAGAATCCAGAGCAGAATCCCCAGATTGACGTAGGCGGCGATGGCACTTGCCAGAGCCAGCCCGCCCTGACGCAGCCCCCACATCAGGGCAAGGTCGCCGACGATGTTCACTCCCACAGCAATCGCCCCGGCAATCACCGGAGTTCGGGTGTCCTTCTGCGCATAGAAGACCGGTACCACGACGCTCACCGCAATGTAGGCGGCAACGCCCATTCCGTAGAAGAGCAACGCCCAGGCGGCCTCGTTGGTCGCCGCTGCGGTGAAGGCGGCTCGCTGAAAGAGCAGAGCAATCAGTGGCTTTCGGAGCATGATCAGCCCGATGCCAGCGGGAATCGCCACGAAGATTGCCATCCGCAGGGCGTAGTTCATCGTCTCTCGGAGCTTTACTCCCTCCCCACGAGCGGCATATTTCGACAGCGTGGGGAGAATCGCCGTGGCAAGTCCAACGCCAAAGATGCCGATGGGAAACTGGAGCAGCCGCTCGGCATAGTTGAGGGAGCTGATCGTCCCCTCGCCGAGGAGCGAGGCGAGGGCGTTATCCACAAGAAGGTTGATCCTAGTTACCGCCATTCCAAACAGAGCGGGCAGCATCAGCTTCATTACCCGGCGCAGTCCGGGGTCTTTCAGGTTGAAGCGGGGTCGCCAGCGCATCCCCAGCCTGCGAGTACCCAGTGAGAGCGTGGTGAACTGGAGCAGCCCGCCGATCAGCACCGCCACCGCCGCGCCGTGGATCATCTCTGCGGGCAGGTCTCCAAACAGCGGTACGATGAAGTAGAGCGAGGCGATGAAGCTGATGTTGAGGATGATCGTGCCGGAAGCTGGCAGGGCGAAGCGTTTGTAGGCGTTGAGGATGCTCATCTGGAGGGCGGAGAGGCTCATCAGCACCATGAAGGGAGCCATCTCTCTGGTCAGGTCGATTGCCAGGTCGATGTTGCCGGTCTTGACGAAGCCAGGAGCAATTACGTAGAGGATCTGTGGTGCGAAGAGGGCGAAGATTCCCGCGAGGAGCAGGGTCAGCAGCCCCAGGGTGTTGAAGACGTTATTAGCCAGCTGCCAGGCGGCGGGTTCGCCCTGGTTTTCTCGATGGTCCACGAAGAGGGGCAGGAAGTACGCCGACATCGCTCCTTCTCCCAGCACCCGGCGGAAGAAGTAGGGAATGCCGTAGGCGATGCGGAAGGCATCGTTGATCGCTCCGGCACCGAAGATGGCGGCGTAAACGACCTCCCGTGCCAGCCCCAGAATGCGGGAGAGGAAGGTCATTCCACCAACAACCCCGGCAGAGCGAACTATGCCCCGCTGGGATTCGGCTTTTTCAGTCTTAGCTGGCTGGGGCTGTGGTGGCATATTGTATTTATTGAAGGTTAAGAACGTGGAGACCAGCGTTGTTCGTCTGTTACTGCCGCCGCGTAACCGTATGCAGCTTCAAGCTGCCGGAGCGAACGATGCCCCGCTGGGATTCGGCTTCTTCGGTCTTAGCTGGCTGGGGCGATGGAGGCATTTTTATGAGTGAGATTGGCTAGCAGTCTCCCTTCCTGCGTTCAAATATGAATAGTCGCTTCTAACTAGACTGGCTACAGAGGGGCTACATGAAAATCATCGTAACAGCTAATCTGGTTAAAGTAAACGCGAGTTACAATGACCACGGCAAGCATCGCGAATATCAAGCTGCCAAATAGCCATTGTTCCCGCGTTTAGCGCGAACCAGGACGGACAATGTCCATCTTGGGAGTAGGGCATGGGGGTTAGCTGACTGAAGCCTCCGGCGCGGTCGGCTGAGAGGAGGGTACACAATTTACATTCTAGTGTATCTATATGAACCTTTGATATTCTGGTGTAAGAACTTTCCGCGAGATGAAGCACTCATCAAACCGCTATGTATGTGTACTGGAACCAGATAGTACCAATAAAGACCACCTGAGTGGAACTCAATTTCCAGAATCTCCGTCGCTGGATCGTACCCAACCGAAGCAATATCTGAAGAACTAACGGGTGTACGATTCATTGCTCTTGAGTGCCTCTGCCAGAGATTGGGTGCATAGGTACAGATTCATCGGCGACGCAGGGCGAAAG